>CAZCKF010000375.1:0-3866 GCA_964499155.1 uncultured Chitinophagaceae bacterium | reverse complement strand
TGGAGTTCCAATCCTCACTGTTTCAGGCTCCGCTCCCATGATGCGTAAAATATCGTCAGCGTAAATGAAACCAAGAATGCTGATCACCAGGCACAGAACAAAGGACAGATAAATAGTATGCATGCCTGCTTTTGCAGCAGCATTTGGATTTTTTTCTCCAATACGCCTGGCAACAAGTGCAGTTGCTGCCATACTAATTCCGATCGCGAGTGAATAGATCAGTGTCAATACAGATTCTGTTAATCCAACAGTCTGCATGGCATTGCTCGCATAGGGAAGATGTCCTACGAAATAAAGATCCACAATGGCAAAAACACTTTCCATGATCATTTCGAGGATCATTGGAATTGCAAGCATGAATACTGCTTTGCGAAGACTGATGGATGTGTAATCGAGTTCCTCACCTTTTATCGCTCGTTTGATCAGGGATAAATAATGATATAGTCTGGATGTATGTGTAGTCGTTGACCTTGACATATAAAGTCTTTGAAGTTCTTAAAAATGTTGAATATGTAAAATGAAATTCCAGGCAGCGTGATGCCGGAAGCAAAAAATGAAACCGCAGAATTTATACCCGGGGCCGGGTGAGTAAGATCTTCATATGCGAAGAATTGAGGCGCGAAGATATAATTATTTCAATGCAAACAAATATTCAGCAATAAATTTTTGTACTTGTTTTCTTTTGTATTGCATAATAAAACGGGGATGCGGCAGCGGAATGATCTCTTTGAAGAAGTTATATTCTTTGTTGATCTGTAAAAAAAATTTCAGGTTTTTGTCTCCACCAATACAAAAACATCTGTCCTGATTAACAGGCAGGTATAACTGTTTTTGTATGCATTCTATGATAAATGGCTTTACAGATTCTAACAGTTGTTTGTCATCGTAATAATTGATGTTCTTCCCGTTTTTTATAAACCCGAGAGGACTGATTGAAGTGATAAAATATTTTTTATAAAATTTTTCAGGTCCTCCAAATTCTGTGATCATCGCGTAAATAAATTCAGCGGAAAGCTCTGATTGATTTTTAAAATCATGTTCAATTTGGCAATACTCTGTGAGCTGTTTCGGTGCTGTGAAATTCACGCCCGTGGTGCCAGCACCGAATCGGCCGGGATTGATACCAAATATGAGGGTTCGCATATCATTGTCGTTGTAGTATTTATTAAAAAATTTTTCTACAACTGCCATAACCTGGGGTGATTGCTGTGGATACAACCACTCATATCCGGTGGGGATGGGCGGAGTCGATAATTGTTTATAAAATCGGATTACCCGGTCCGCAAAAGTCATGTACAATGTTACAAAAACAAAGAGGGCTCGTTTAATAACAAGCCCTCTTTCTCTATTCTCTTTCTCTTGATTATTCTGGTTTTGCTTTACCGTCTGGTCCTTTTGATTTTACCACTTTACCATTTTCATCAAAATGAATATTCCATTTTTCGCCATCTTTTTCAAGATCAACTTCATAAATGCGGCGATTCTTATCGTTTTCTACATCAACTTCAGTGATCTTGTAGTCTTTGTAACTTTTTTGAATGGCTGAATTGACTGCCGCTGGAAGTTTAGCATGGTCAGTCATCTTCATTGTTTCATAATACCACTCTCCATTGTCATACCAAGCCCAATAATCTACATCGTTGAAACGGAACGATACTTCATAATCTGAAGTGTCGAGGTTTTTACGCCAATCGTCGTCCACATCTGTTTTGTAGTTATCTGGGTTGTATCTTCTCCAGTTTACGTTTGTAGCACCTGGGTATTTTGTTTCAAAACTTGTCTTGGTTGATGCTGGAACATTAGCATAACCTGCATTTACATCTGTGGTTGTGTTACCACCGGTTGTAGTAAGATTCGTAGAATCTTCTGTTGTAGTTTCTGCTGTCTTGCTGTCGTCATTACAAGCTGCGAAAAAGAAACCAGCCAATAATAACAATCCTAACTTTTTCATGATGTGATTTTTTAAATTTTTAATGATTTTGAGTGGATGAGCCTGCCAGTTCCTTGACAGGAAAATGGCGTTAATCAGCGCATGATGTATGCAACTTTTATACCGTAGATGGGAGAGTAGCTATAAGCTTTAAGCTGTAAGCTGTAAGCTAATGTTGGATGTTTGAGACCATATCCAATTAATGGAAATTACAATTAGCGAAAATTAGCTCTGATTAGCGCCCATTTGCGTCATAGGTGATTCGATATACAGCATTTGCATGATCATCAGAAACCAACAGTGAACCATCTGTCAATTGCAAGACATCCACTGGTCTGCCCCAGGCTTTACCATTTTGTAGCCATCCTTGTGCAAAAGGTTCATAACTGCTTACTGTGTTGCCATTTAATTTTACCAACATCAACCTGTAACCGATTGGAGTTGACCTGTTCCAGGAGCCATGTTCAGCTATAATGATTTGATTTCTATATTCTGCTGGGAACATTGTACCACCGATGAATTTTAAACCCAGTGCTGCAGTATGTGCCTGAAGTTTTGCTGCAGGTTGTACAAACTGTGCGCAATCTTTTCCTTTATTCAATTCAGGGTCTTTGATCGTACCTGCATGACAATAGGGATAACCAAAATGCTGACCGGGTTGAGAAGCCATATTTAATTCATCATTTGGTACATCATCACCAAGCATATCTCGTCCATTGTCTGTGAACCACATTTCGCCAGATTGAGGATGCCATGTAAATCCAACAGTATTGCGAACACCACTTGCAAAAACTTCAAAGCCACTTCCATCTGCATTCATTCGGGTAATCGAAGCAAAACGCGTATCTCTTTCACCATCGTCACAGATATTACACGGCGCACCGACTGGAACATACAATTTTCCATCGGGCCCAAATGCAATGTATTTCCAGCCATGATGTGTTTTGTCGGGAAGACTGTCGAATACCACTGTGGGTTTCGCGGGATTTTCAAGAGTTGATTCAATATTATCAATCCGGGAGATCCTGCTTATTTCTGCTATATAAAGCGCTCCGTTATGAAAAGCAACTCCATTGGGGGAATTCAAACCTTCTGCAATTATGTATTTTTTTTCTGCCACTCCATCTTTATCAGCATCGACCAGCGCGTACACTTTTTTTGCACTGCGACTGCCAACAAACACAGTTCCATTTGTACCCAGTGCAAGAGATCGAGCATTCGGAACATCCGTTGCAAAAAATCCGATCTTAAATCCTGTTGGCAAAATAAGACTGTCAAGGCGCGGATCACCTTTTTCTTCAAGAGCTTTGTTTTTTAAATTACCACATGAGGTGAACAATGCAACGTAAAGAATAAACAGAAGGTATTTCATAATTAAGAGTTGAGGGAACGGCAATTTACAAAGAGAAATATTGTTCAGAATGTTCAATTGTTCAATAATCACTAGGCGCTTCGTAAGAAAAGATGCATGGGAAAGTTGCCTCTGAAGCATTTCGATTTTGTAAACGAACGTGCTCATGGCCAATCGTAACCTCAATAAAACAGCCATCCAAGACATCTAGCAGCAGCTCGCAGCTCAAAGCTCAAGCCTCGTGGCTCATATAAGTTGTTGCATTTTCAACACCCTTCTTATTCTCCTGCGCATTACGTACACACGCATGCTCATACTGCCAAGTGCAAAGGAGAGCGCGAAGCCGGTCAGTTCATTTGATTCAATCCATTGCGGTAAAAAAACATGCCTTGCCACAGCGAAAACAATGTAAAGAATTAATAATAGGGTACCTATCTGGTCCATCTTTCCAATCACCTGTGATGTTTCAGATTCCCAGTAAATTTTTTTCCTGCGTGATAAGAAATATCCGCTGCCAGTTCCAAGCACTATAGCAAATAGTGCAAACCACCATTGTATGTAGAATTTGCTGATCTCGTAAATAAT
>CAZCKF010000374.1:0-3875 GCA_964499155.1 uncultured Chitinophagaceae bacterium | reverse complement strand
TAATCGATATCATTGTGTCCCATGTTGAAATATACCATCCTGTAATTTTTGTTTGTCCATACAACTGGATAATTGCCGCTGTGCCATATTTCATGCGCTTTGGGTCCAGTACCTAATGGAAAACTCGATGAATGTATGGAAGCCAGAATTTCAATGTCTTTATTTTCACGAAGGTCTTTTTCCCAACGATACCATTCGTTTGCTGAAGACCTGAACGTCTGCGGAATCCCTTTTGCAATTGGGTGTGAGGGATTTTCAACTTCCAATGTTGCAGATGTGGGCTTCCAGGTATTGCTGACATACTGACCTGAACCAAGGAAAGTGTTATGGTACCAATCCCAATTTTGTGGATAGTCAGATGGCGATAATGCAAATGCAGCAAAATGAAATCCTATCCATCCGCCACCAGATTCTACAAAACTTCTGAATTCCCTACGATGCCACGGGGAATCCGGTCTTGTATCCAGAAATAAAACAACATCATATTTGTAAAGAAAGCCGCTATTCATGTCACCCCAGTTACTCGAGGTATCGTAATGAAAGTTGTTTTGTTTCGCAGCTTCTAAAAAAAACCGGTTCGCTTCATGCACGAATGTAATATGTGCCTGGTCTTGTTGTGCAGTGTAAAAAGCAAGAACATTGAAACTGGTGCGCTGTTTTCTCCTCGCCTCCCCTATTAATCTGATACCGAAATTTTCATTACTCGAGCCGTTCGTACGAAAAAGAGTTACTTCATTCTTTTCAATATTGATAATCCCCCTACCCGTTAAATTATCCGGAAGCGTATCTGAACAAAATGATAGAAAAATAGAATCTCCCGACCTCTTGTAGTTCCCGCGATGTGATTCAATTTTTGTAAGACCTAATATCCTTGTATAATAATCGAAATAATTCCCCTTCCGCAGTTTAATGTAATGGTCTGAAAGTTTTCCTGAATAGTAAGCGGTTAAAATTGTTTTTTTCTTTTTATAACACGCAGGATTCCCGTTTTTATTGGCGGCGCATGATGTGAGGAGGAAGCCCAGTAATATGAATATTGTTTTCAGATTTCTGATTTCTGACCTACCTGCCGGCAGGCATGTTTCTAATTGCTTAAGCTTCATCTTACTATTAAGCCCTTACTTATACTCACATCCTTGAAAGGAATTCTCAATCAATAGAGACTGATCCTTAAAACTTAAAACTTGCCTTGCTTTCTTAAGCTTGAACCTTTCCTGGACCTTGAACCTTTCTTGGACACTGGACCTTGATACCTGGATCTTCTTAACGCATGACACTCATCAACTGCGCTGTCTCCATCGCCATTCTCTGGTTATACTCTGACGTCATCCTGCGGATATTTACCAGGTCGATGATTGTTCCAATGAAACAAAAACCTGCTGTAAGGAGATAAGCAATCCCGAGTGCGATATCACCAAATACAAATCGCTGAACGCCTGCCACGCCGAAAAACCCGAGCAGGGTGAAGATCATCATGGTTTGCTCATCTTTTCTTTTGCCCTGGTACAACATCATGAATTGTTGTTGCTGTGCTTCGGACATATCTTTTGTTACTTCCTGGAGTGTGACTAATTCTTCTGGCTGTAGCCCCTTAAGCATCATAAGGAATTGCTGGTTCATGTTAACTTGATTTGTTTAGTGAGTGGAAAAAATGGCTTGAATATTTTATATAAAAGAATGATCAGTACGGGAATTCCCAATATATGTTCATTCACTGATTCCTGAAATTCAAAATGCATTGCATGGTGTATGGAATTTCCCAGGCCGCAGCCCGGGCAAAATTCGAGTCCTGCTAACTTTAAAATACAAAAGGAAAAATGTCCTGGTCCTGTATTTATAAAATACAAAATCAGCAGCCCGGATGTCCAGATCGTGGCCTCCAGGTATTTAAAATGCAGCAGTTGGTTAACGTGTTTCCTGATCTTCAATGAATTTCAAACAATATAAATACACAAAAGAAGATGTGCAAGATTACTGTAATTTTCTATTATTTCTATTGTGTAATCTGCACCGCTTTAATTTGGGAAATATCGGGTTGCAAAACGATTTTGTAAAAAAATTCATCGTCCCTGTGATCAAATTTGCCATTGTTGTCAGAATCTTTCTGAATTCTCGCCATGACCATATTTCGGCTGCTGTAATATTTCCATGTTCTCACATGCATACCCGAAGGGGTTATCTGTGAGAGACCCTCACCGTTTTTATTTACGATATACATGTATACAGGATCGTCGGAATCCAGCCCATTATCCTTATTTAAATTTTCAGATCTTACCAATAATAAAACCTGTCCCTTCAAAATATTTGTAACATCAGGTATCGGATCAGAGTTATGATAAATTCGGCTGGTGGGTTGAAAATTCGAGATGATAACTTTTTTTCCCTGGAACAGGTTTTTGCTCATATTGGTTTGAGCATTGTATATCATTACTTCCTTATAATCACCACCGGGAACAAAGCCTTTTCCTTTTCCATAACTTTCAATGTCTGCCAATCCAATTTTTTCCGGTATTAAAAACCATTCGGAACTATCGATCTGCACAGCATCATCGAAAAGAATTCCATTTTTTTTCTGTGCACTGACCTGAAAAATGTTTAAGAGGAAAACAAAACTTAAAAAGATTCTCGTGTTCATATGGTTGGTTTTGAATTTAATAATTGCAGTTTCAATAAAAAGATAGGGAAGCAATTAATAGTGGGATATATCTTAATGATAAAAAATATCTAAAGTTAACAGAATGAAGGTCCAGGATACAAGGTCCAGAGTCCAGGAAAATTTGAAGGTTTTAAGAAGTAAAGAAAGATTTAAGTCTAAAGCCCGATCAGTCTGAAACTTGAATTTTACTGTGAAGTTTGCAAAAAGGAAATTCAAACTTCAATTATTTCGCTTGTCCATCTTAATTCTTTACCCTTGACTCTTTACTTGCTTACCTGTATCTTATTCCTTTCTTGGATGGTAAACCTTAGACCTTTCTTGGACCCTGGGCCTTGTATCCTGGACCTTGTATCATGGACCTTATCAAGTCATTGCCTCCTTTTTCATAGCCGCAGCTTTATCAGCGCCCAGATACTTTTCAATCACAGCATGCACCCAATAAATGACGGGAGTCAGGATGACTGCAACTAGAAATTTGTAAATGTAGTTGCCCAGACAAACTGTTAATACCAGGCTTAATTCCCATGGGCGAGACGAGCCTGTTATACGCGGATAAATATAAAACGCAATGAACAATACAACGAAGCTGTCCACGAGTTGTGAGATCAATGTTGATCCGGTTGCACGCAACCAGATCTTTCCTTCGCCGGTTCGCTGTTTGATTTTATGAAAAACAAAAACATCGAGCAATTGTGCAACAAGAAAAGCAATGAGGGATGCAATGATAATCCCCTGGCTTTGGCCAAAAATGCCTGCGTAAGCTTTGTTGCTGTCAGGTACTCCGGTGAAATAATCGCGTGCCCAGAAATCAGCAGGCGCCAGTTGAATCGCACCGGCAAACATGATGAATGCATAAATGATCAATCCAATGGTTAGAAAAGAGAGGAACCGCACACCTTTTCTTCCATAATATTCATTGATGATGTCTGTCATTATAAAAACCACTGGCCACAACAGCACACCTGCGGTCAGGTTAAATGAAAACTCGTTTCCAAACATGTTGAGTTTGAGCTGATCAATGCCAATTGTTTTTTCGAGAGAAAACAACTTAACGCCCATTAATTCAGCGATCAGGGCATTGCAAATAAAAAAGCCGGAAAGGATGAGAAACAAGCGCGTTGCTTTATCCCTGAGGATCCCTGAAATCATTTAAAAAAATTATGAATACCAGTTGTGCGAACAGAAAGATAACATTTACTACTATTAACCAAAGTGGAAT
>CAZCKF010000373.1:0-3886 GCA_964499155.1 uncultured Chitinophagaceae bacterium | reverse complement strand
ATTTCATTCACAACAAGGTGCGCAATTTTTACAGTGTTTCCATCAGTGGATATCACATCGCCGAAGCGGGAGCAAATCCAATCACGCAGCTTGCATTCACTTTGGCAAATGGATTTACTTATGTAGAATATTATTTAAGTCGGGGAATGAACATCGACGACTTTGCACACAACCTTTCCTTTTTCTTCAGCAATGGAATGGATCCGGAGTACAGTGTGATCGGTCGTGTGGCGAGAAGGATCTGGGCAAAGGCAATGAAATATAAATACAAGGCGAACAAAAGGAGCCAGATGTTGAAGTACCATATTCAAACTTCTGGCAGAAGCCTTCACGCGCAGGAAATAGATTTCAATGACATTCGTACAACCTTACAAGCGCTTTACGCTATTTACGATAATTGCAATTCGCTTCACACAAATGCATACGATGAGGCCATTACCACACCTACCGAAGAAAGTGTGAGAAGAGCAATGGCCATTCAATTGATCATCAATCGCGAGTTGGGTACGGCCAAGAATGAAAACCCAAACCAGGGATCTTTCCTGATCGAAGAACTTACTGACCTGGTTGAGCAGGCTGTCATGACGGAATTTAATCGCATAACTGAAAGAGGAGGTGTGCTTGGTGCAATGGAAAGAATGTACCAGCGAAATAAGATCCAGGAAGAGAGCCTTCATTATGAACACCTGAAACATACTGGTGAACTACCCATCATCGGGGTTAATTCATTTCTTGATAAAAAAGGTTCACCCACAATTCTTCCCGGTGAAGTTATCAGGAGTACAAAAGAAGAAAAAGAACAGCAGATCAGTAATTTGAAAGCATTTCACAAGCGTAATGAAAACAGATCTGCTGAAATGTTACAGCGGCTTCAGCAGGTAGCTGTTCAAAATGGAAACCTGTTTGCCGAATTAATGGAAACAGTGAAATATTGTTCGCTCGGTCAGATCACGCATGCTTTATACGAAGTCGGTGGACAATATCGCCGTAACATGTAACTTCGGCCTAATGATTATTAATCCTAATCCCGTATTCCTTAACCAATCCTCACAATCCTATCTTGCATTTTAAAGATTTCAATTTTCATCCAGCTCTTATCGAAGGCATCGAGTCTGCCGGGTATGAAACGCCGACGCCAATACAAGCGCAGGTTATTCCGGCCATTCTTGAAGGTAAAGATGTGATTGCATCTGCCCAGACTGGCACGGGAAAAACGGCTGCATTTCTTCTTCCCCTTATTAACAAATTGCTGGATCATACACATGAAGGTCATGTGGGCGGATTGATCCTTGTTCCTACACGTGAACTTGCGATACAGATCTCGCAGCACATGGAAGGGTTATCTTATTTTACCAATATCAGTTCAACTGCGATCTATGGAGGTAATGACGGGCAAAGTTTTGTTGCGGAGAAAAAGGCCTTGCAAATGGGCGCAGATATTATCGTATGTACACCAGGCCGATTGATCGCACATCTCAATATGAATTATTTTCATTTTGAGAAATTACAATTTCTTGTTCTTGATGAAGCTGATCGCATGCTTGACATGGGATTCCAGGATGACATCAATAAGATCATAAAAAAATTGCCGCAAAAAAAGCAAACGCTTTTGTTTTCGGCAACAATGCCAGGAAAGATCAGGCAACTAGCAGAAAGAATTTTGATCAACCCGGTGATGGTTAATATTGCTTTATCAAAACCACCGGAAAAAATTACGCAGCTTGCATATATAGTTTATGACGAACAGAAATTACCATTGATACGTCATCTGCTTTCAACCAGGAAATATAAGAGCGCACTTATATTCTGTAGCCGTAAGCACGAGGTAAAAACGTTGACGCGTACTTTGAAAAAACATGAATTCAATATTGGTGAAATCCACAGTGACCTCGAGCAGGCGCAGCGTGAAGACACACTCAACGGTTTTACAAGCGGGCGCATTCCAATACTCGTTGCAACAGATATTTTAAGTCGCGGCATCGATATCGATACGATTGATCTTGTGATTAATTATGACATTCCAAACGACGGAGAAGATTACGTGCACAGGATAGGAAGAACGGCAAGAGCAGAGGCCGAGGGCACAGCGATTACTTTTGTAGGACCTCGCGAGCAAAGTAAGTTTCATTCCATTGAACAGTTAATAGATAAAGAAGTTGAGAAAGCATTAGTTCCTGCTGAACTTGGACCGACGCCAAGTTATTCTCCACGAGTCCACTCTCACAAGCGACCTCATGGAAAAAAATTTCATAAGAGACCTTCGCAGCATCCGCCAAGAAATCAACAACGAAAAGGGTAATGGCATAATTCCTGCATTTTCTCGTAAAACAATTATTTATGCCAGGAAGAGGAGATAATAACAAAAGTGGTTCTGCAGGACGCGGAGCTTCCAATCAAAGTAACCAGGGAACACAAGGGAACCAGAAAAAATCGAATCACAACCGAAATGCAAAACCTGGAACTCCATCTAAACAACAATCGAAGACACAGGATCCGGATGCAAATCGTGGGATCCATTTGGATGATGAAAAGCCCACGAACAGGGCTTAGCCTTTGACTACTTCCTTTCCAGTAATTTTTCGAAATCTGGCTCAGGCTGACAGCATTCGGTCGAATGTCAACCTGAGCCAGTTATTTTGATTTTGCAAAAATTAAAAGTTAAGTCGAAGGTTAGGTCGAAGGGTGACACACAGACCAATTGAAAAGTGATTCACTTTTTCTTATCGTCATCATCATACGGTATAATCGAAATTGAACCGTCCTTCTCCAGCACAGCATATTTTACCTGGTCGATCGATTCTATTCCCTGTGTCAATCTCGCAGCATGCATTACATCATCCTCATCCACTTTGCATTTATCCATTCGTTTCCTTAAGCATTGTCCATTATTTACTCTGATGAGTGGAACTCCTTCACTCACATGAGCAAAAACTTTTGATTTTACTTTCAGTAGTGTTAGTGCAAGATCTAATCCAAGCAGAGTTGAGATCAGAATCATAGCTCCTGTGAGTGAAGCATCCTGCCCAACAAGTGCCTGCTGCGTAACCTCACTGATGATCAATAGCAAAATAAAATCGAAAGTTGTGGTCTCGGAAAGACTGCGTTTTCCCATAATACGGAAAAGTATCAATAGGAAAAGATAGATTACTGCTCCGCGGATAACAGGATTCATGGTTATGGGTATATGTATTGAGAAATAGTTATTGCCTGGTTATTGACAGTTATTTGTCCTTCCACTGAGCCTATTTTTTTGGGTATTAGAAAAACCCTGACAATGGAAGGTGACTGTGTCAGAAAAGTAAATTGATAATTATCATTTACGATTTCCTGTTTCTCAGGTTGCGGCATCACCTTGCTGATCTCAAACGATTCCAGGTATTGTTGCGGTACTGTTAGAACAGCAAGACCATTATTGGGTGTAACATTTAATTTGATCTCAACCTCAGCTTCATATCGCATGTATCGTTCAAACTCGATACTGTTGTTTCCAAACTGCTGTTTTTGTTTACTCACTGGTCCAAGGCCAAAAAAACCAAGAGCTGCAGCAATTACGATCAAAGCAATAATTACCCATCCGATTCGCTGGACCTTCCAACCTTTTTCCTGTAAATCGATTTCCTCTTTTAGATCAAGCGTATGCTTTACTCGCTCTACAGATTGTTTAACTGCCACGTTGCGTTTTTGAAAATAATATCAACAAAATCACGCCAATGTGTGTGGGAATGTCCAATGTCTAATATCCAATGCCCAATATCCTATGTCCAATGTCCAAGGGCTTCGTAACTGTCTTTTTTTTAAACGAGGTGCATTAGATGTAATGCAGCTACTTCTTTGTCATAATTAAATTCCGTAGCGTGTTGGACATTGGACATTGGATGCTGGCATT
>CAZCKF010000372.1:0-3892 GCA_964499155.1 uncultured Chitinophagaceae bacterium | reverse complement strand
CATTGCTGCTGATATTATATGCGATGTACTTTACAACTTCCTTTGGCATTTCAAGACCGTCGTTCTTCATTTTTCTTTCCAGGATGTCGATTCGTGTTTCATAATCCGGAACCTGGAGATCAGCACTGAGTCCCCAGCGGAATCGACTCAACAATCTTTCCTGAACACCTTCAAGATCTTTTGGTGGCTTGTCAGATGTAAGGACAAGCTGCTTACCTGATTGATGAAGGTGATTGAAGATCGCAAAGAAAGCATCCTGCGATTTTTCCGCCTTTGCAAAAAATTGTACATCATCTATGATCAGTACATCGATCAATTGATAGAAATGAATGAAATCATTGATCGCATTGTTGCGGCTGTGATCCATGAACTGGTTGATGAATTTTTCCGAACTCACGTACAAAACCACTTTATTGGGCTGCGCACGCTTTACATCATTACCGATGGATTGAGCAAGGTGGGTTTTTCCCAAACCCACACCACCATATATTACCAGTGGATTGAAGGAATTAGCACCTGGCTTTTCCGCCACAGTTTTTCCGGCGCGTCTTGCGACGCGGTTGCAATCTCCTTCAATGAAAGATTCAAAAGTGTAGATGGGATTGATCTGTGGATCAATCTGCATTTTCTTTAGACCTGGAATAACAAAAGGATTTTTCACCGGGTTATTGATCACCAGCGGGAAATCCATTTCATTGTTTGAGAAAGTCTTGTATCCGTGACCTGGAACATCCATTGTAAGTGGTTTATTGGTGTTATTGCCACTATCTACCATGATACGGTATTCGAGTCTTGCTTCCTTCCCTAATTCGCGCTTCAAAGTTTTTGCGAGAAGGTTCACATAATGTTCTTCCAGATATTCAAAAAAGAATTGGCTGGGTACCTGGATTACGAGTACGTTACTTTTTAAAGAAACAGGACGGATTGGTTCGAACCATGTTTTGTAATGCTGCCATTCAACTATATCCTTTATAATTTTCAAACAATTGCTCCAGACTTTTTCCGCGTTTTTGTCCATTATTGTCAAAGCAGTTTTTTATATCGGGTTAAGAATAGTCTGAATAAGAGTGATTAGTTTTTCACAGGATGTAGAGAAATAAATTTTTTTGAGACAGGGGAGCGAATATCTAAAAATCTTTCTCTAAAAAAAAATTTTTTTCGCTCTGATTTTACTTAACTAAAAAGTAGAAAAATGATCTGAATTATCTTTTCAATTTTCTGCCCTCATAAGGTACTGAAGCATTTCGAAAACTATCATCTGAAAAAAAAATTTTCTGATTTTTTTTATCACTTTCTTTTTGTATTGAATTTTTTCAAAGGATGATTTTTTCAAAACCTCCCCCGTTTAAGAGCGAATGCAAGTGTTGTTCAACAATCCTTGCAAAGCTTTGCCCAGCATACGTTTCATAGTCAATCAAAGTTTCTTGTCTTTATTTGGATTTATCATTACTTTCGGGACTCAATAACTTCTGCTATGAGAAAAATAATTACATTTTTCACTATTTGTTTATTTGCAACCACTTCGCTCCTTGCTCAGGATCAAACCACTAAGACCAAATCAAAAGGTGCTTTCGGCCTGCGCTCCGGAGTAAATTTATCCTCTGTAAATCTTGAAACCACTTCAGGCAGCTCGGACGCCGGTTGGAAGTCAGGTTTTGTTGCCGGGGCATTTGTAAGGATACCCATTTCAGGAAACTTTTCTCTGCAACCTGAATTTCTTTATTCTTCACTGGGAGCTAAAATCGATGAAAGTGTAAATAATGATAACAGATACCGGTTGAATTATTTTACCATCCCTGTTCTAGCTAAAATCCGGCTGAATAAAATGTTCTCTGTTGTTGCTGGTCCTCAGGTTAACTTTTTGATCCAGGCAAAACGTGTAGAGTACAACGGTGATAACAAAAGCTTTTACAAGGAAACAGATTCTTTTGAAGAAAGTGATTTCGGTGTAACTGGTGGAGTTGAAATGGATCTCTTTAAATGCCTGAATGTATCAGCCAGATACCTGCATGGTTTAAAGGATATTGATCCATCTTCATTGCGTGAAATGAAAAACCAGGCGGTACAATTTACACTTGGAGTAACATTCTAATTTTCATCAACAAATTTTAAAAGACCGGCTTAACGCCGGTTTTTTTATTTTGCAAAAGCTTTCAGGATAAAAACCTGGCACATGCAAAAAACTTTCACACTGAAGCTGCTTCCTTCGGAAGCTGCGGATCCGGATACTGTTAAATCATATATCGCTTCTGCAGGGGGAGTATCCCTTACAGATGTAACCGGATTTAATATTTTAAAATATTCCATAGACGCACGCTCCAAAACGAGCTGGATCAATATACAGGTGCATGCATTTGTTAATGAACCCTGGCAGCAGCGTGATCTGATGAAATTTCAATTCAGGGATGTAACAAACTCTGATCAAAATGTAATTATCATAGGAGCTGGTCCTGCGGGATTGTTTGCTGCACTGAAATTGATTGAAGCAGGTATAAAGCCCATCATCCTTGAAAGAGGAAAAGAAGTAAGAGAACGCCGGCGTGACCTTGCCCTGCTTAATAAACAGGGAGAGGTGAACCCTGAAAGCAACTATTGCTTTGGTGAAGGTGGTGCTGGCACCTACAGTGATGGAAAATTATATACCAGAAGTACAAAGCGGGGAGATATTAACCGCATACTTAATTTATTTGTTCATTTCGGCGCGGAAGAAAAAATTCTCTACCAGTCACACCCGCATATCGGTACCAATAAATTGCCCCAGATCATTACCGCGATGCGTGAAACAATTATTGCATGCGGAGGGGAAGTAAGATTTAACAGCAAAGTGACGGATATGCAGATCCATGATGGATCGATCAGTGGTGTTTCATTATTGAGCGGTGAAAAAATTCCTGGTCCTGCTGTAATTCTTGCCACAGGCCATTCTGCACGCGACATTTTTATTTTACTCGACGAAAAAAAAATCAGGATAGAATTCAAGCCCTTCGCATTGGGCGTGCGCGTGGAACATCCGCAGGCACTGATTGATTCAATACAATATAAATGTCCATCACGCGGAGAATTTCTTCCACCTGCATCATACAGCCTCGTTCAACAGGTAAATGACAGAGGCGTATTTTCTTTTTGCATGTGTCCCGGAGGTATCATTGCGCCGGCTGCAACCAATCCCGGTGAGTTGGTAGTAAATGGATGGTCACCATCCAAAAGAAATAACCCTTATGCCAACAGCGGAATGGTAATTACAATTGAAGAAAAGGACTGCCAACCAAATTCCGGTGTGTTATCAGGAATGATGTTCCAACAAAAAATTGAACAATCTGCTTTCACGGCAGGAGGAGGAAAATTTAAGGCACCTGCACAGAGACTGACAGATTTTGTCATTGGCAAATCATCTTCCACACTGCCATCCTGTTCTTATTTACCAGGCATTGTCGTTTCCGATCTTCAAAATGTATTGCCCGGTTTTATTTATCAATCTCTTAGAGAAGGATTTAAAGAATTTGGTAAAAAAATGAAAGGTTATCTCACCGAAGAAGCTGTGGTTGTGGCCACCGAATCACGTACCTCTTCTCCTGTTCGCATTCCCCGCGACAATGAAACACTTGAACATCCTGAAGTTGAAAATTTTTTTCCCTGTGGCGAAGGAGCGGGATATGCAGGTGGAATTGTAAGTGCTGCGATGGATGGAGAGCGGGTGGCAAGTAAGATTGTTGAAAAAATTTTGCAACGGAAAATTTAGAGAGAGATTCTCGTTTCTTGTTTCTGGTTTCTGGTTTCTCGTTGTTCTTCAAAATTGTATCAATGTTGCGAAGCATTTGCCAACTTCAGCGAAGTCGGGGACATTGGATATTGGACATTGGACATTCACATTATCCATTTCTAATTTCTGATT
>CAZCKF010000371.1:0-3893 GCA_964499155.1 uncultured Chitinophagaceae bacterium | reverse complement strand
CATTAGCGATGCAGCATTTGACAGTCTGCGCGTGAAGATGATCATTACAGACAAGAATAACGTTTCAACTGTAGTACCGATCAAGCGACACAGACCGCTTGCAGCAAATGATACCCTGCATGTATCTCATTATTTCAATACCAGGACAATCCCAGGATGGAACAGTGTGTATGTTGATGTAAATCCTGAGAACGATCAGCCGGAACAATATCACTTCAACAATTTTATTTTCCGCAACGTGTATGTCAAACCGGATAGTTTGAATCCATTGCTGGATGTAACATTTGACGGAGTGCACATTTTGAACCGGGATATCGTGGCAGCCAAGCCACACGTGGTTGTCAAGTTGAAAGATGAAGCAAAATGGATGATACTTGACGATACATCAAGACTTACTTTACAGGTAAGATACCCTGATGGATCATTACGAGCATTTAATTTCGATAACGATACTTTACGTTTCACGCCAGCAGGCCAGGCACCAAATGCAGAGAATACTGCTACACTTGATTTCATGCCATACTTCCCTGAAGATGGTGAGTACGAATTAATAGTCAGTGGTAAGGATATGAGCGAAAACCAGGCAGGTCCGATGGAATACCGTGTATCGTTCCAGGTGATCAACAAGCCAATGATCTCGAACATGCTTAATTACCCGAATCCATTTACTACATCGACTGCATTTGTATTTACAATAACAGGTAGTGAGGTGCCTCAGAATATCCGGATACAAATCATGACTGTAACGGGTAAAATCGTTCGCGAGATTACGAAAGATGAACTCGGGCCACTGCATGTCGGTAGAAATATTACAGAATACAAATGGGATGGCACAGACCAGTTTGGACAAAAACTTGCCAACGGTGTTTATCTCTATAGGGTGATAACAAACCTGAATGGTAAAGCACTCGATAAATACAAATCACAGGATGACAAGACTGATAAATATTTCAACAAGGGCTATGGTAAAATGGTCCTGATGAGGTAACAGTCACATACTGATGTTATATCTTTAAAACTCACAACAATACGTTGTGAGTTTTTTTATGCTCAGTATTTGCATTCCCGTATATAATTATGATGTACGCGACTTGTGCCATTCATTGCTTGCACAGGCAGATGCTGGGTCGATATTTACAGAAATTATTCTCCTGGATGATGGTTCAGAAAATAATTTTCGTGAAATGAACCACTCGCTTTTAAGTGAAAGAGTTCATTATCATCAACTGACCTCAAATCACGGTCGCGGATTTGCAAGAAATTACCTGGCATCACTTGCAAGAGGTGAGTTCCTGTTATTCCTTGATTGCGACAGCAAAATTATCAGGAATGATTTTTTGAAAAAATATATGGAGAATGCTACGGCTGATATTATTTGCGGGGGGCGATTGTATGATAGAGAGAAGCCATCAAAAGAATATTTACTTCACTGGACTTATGGAATAATGGTTGAAAGCAAAGATGCCGGCGAACGCAATAAAAATCCATACGTTTCATTCATGACCAATAATTTCCTTGCTGCGAGATCTGTATTTAATAAAATTTCTTTTACCGAAAAACTGAAGGGATACGGGCACGAGGATACAATGTTTGGCTATCACGCAAAACAAAATAAGATTACAATCAGGCATATCGATAATCCGGTACTGCATCTTCAGTTGGAAAAAAATCAAAATTTTATCAGTAAGTCTGAGGAGGCTGTCAATAACCTTGCTTTTCTGCAGGAAGTGGAAAAAGGGGAATTTGAAAATTCGGTAAAACTGCTTCGTTCAGTCAGAAAAATGAAACAAACAGGACTATGGAAACTTTTTCTGCTTATAGCGCCATCTGTTCGAAATATTACTGCAAAATTGCTTACAAACACTCCCAACCTTAAAATGTTTAACCTGTTTAAATTATCCGCTTTCGCAACTGCCAAACAGGGAAGGAAGTAGGTCGTACGATACTTTTGCAGGAATACAGAATTTATTATGGCGAAGATTGGCATCAATATATCAACTGGCAGTTTACAACAGGAAGAGATGATTGTTGGTATCGACCTCGGTACAACCAACAGTCTTGTTGCCATTATTCATCCTGAAACCAAACAGCCTGTTGTTTTAAAAGAACATGACAGCAGTTCGCTGGTGCCATCCATTATTCATTTTGGCGAAACAGGACCAATTGTTGGTCAGTCAGCAAAGGAGTTTCTCATATCTGATCCGGCGAACACGATTTTTTCTGTAAAACGGTTGATGGGTAAATCATATGGTGACATCCGGAACAATGCAGAAATATTTACTTATAAGATCATTGATGACGACTGGGATTCACTTGTAAAGATCCAGGCAGGCGATAAATTTTATTCACCAGTTGAATTATCATCATTTATTCTTAAGGAATTAAAAAATCGCGCGGAGCATATTCTTAAAACTCCTGTAACAAAGGCAGTGATCACTGTCCCTGCCTATTTTAATGATGCTCAAAGGCAGGCAACAAGAGATGCGGGAAAGCTTGCAGGACTTGATGTATTGCGAATTGTAAATGAACCAACTGCCGCAAGTCTGGCGTACGGTCTTGGAATGAACCGTGAGGAAGTAAAGACAATTGCGGTTTATGACCTGGGAGGAGGCACCTTCGATATTTCCATATTGCGAATCAATAATGGAATTTTTGAAGTATTGTCAACTCATGGAGATACTTACCTGGGCGGAGATGATTTTGATATTGCTGTTGCTCATCACTGGATCAAAAAATACAATATCGGGGATGCAAATCTTTCAATACTCAGGCTTGCTGCCGAAGAAGCGAAAAAGATATTGAGTGATAAAGATGTTTTTGAATCTGCAATGGGAAAAATAAATTTATCACTTACAAAAAGCGAGTTTGAAAATTTGATCATGCCTTTTGTTGAAAGGACAATCAACAGTTGCAAAAATGCTTTGCATGATGCTTCATTAACGATTTCAGATATTGATGAAGTTGTGATGGTGGGTGGCTCCACCCGTGTTCCTCTTGTAAAAGAATCAGTAAAGAATTTTTTCAAAAGAAACCTGCACGATTCATTGAATCCAGATGAAGTAGTTGCCATTGGTGCAGCGGTGCAGGCCGATATTTTGGCTGGCAACAATAAAGACTTTTTATTGCTTGATATAACTCCACTTTCACTTGGTATAGAAACCATGGGTGGGCTAATGGATGTTTTGATCCCCCGCAATTCAAAAATTCCCACCCGTGCAGCGCGTCAATACACAACCCAAAAAGATGGTCAGTCGGGAATTCGAATTTCCGTCTTCCAGGGAGAGCGGGATCTTGTACAGGATAATCGCAAGCTGGCAGAATTTAATCTCACAGGAATTCCAGGTATGCCCGCAGGTATACCAAAAGTTGAAGTCTCTTTTCTGATCAATGCTGATGGAATTCTTTCAGTAAGTGCAAAAGAATTGCGAAGTAACGTTCAGCAATCCATTGAAGTTAGGCCGCAGTATGGATTGACCGATCAGGAAGTGGAACAAATGCTGCTTGACAGCATCCAGCATGCAAAAGAGGATATGCAAACACGTGCGCTGGTTGAAGTAAAAACCGAGGGTGAACAATTACTGTCCACTACTGGTCATTTTTTGAAAAAAAATAAGGAACTCCTTTCAGAATCTGAAATCAATGAGACACAGGAGGCAATGAATGCATTGTCAGCATTGTTAAAAACATCTTCTGACAAAGACCGAGTGCATGCTGCGATTGAAAAGCTGAATGAAATTTCAAGACCCTATGCTGAAAGAGTAATGGATGAGGCCATCAGCAGGGCGATGAAGGGAACCAATATTTTGAAGTAGGCATTCAACAATAAATGCTCCTACGAAGAAATTTGAACATTGGACATTGGACATTGGAAATTGGACATTGAACATTGGACA
>CAZCKF010000370.1:0-3903 GCA_964499155.1 uncultured Chitinophagaceae bacterium | reverse complement strand
GTACATATCGCGATGAGCTGCCGCAGGAGCCATTTCTCTGTAATCAAGTGAAACCAGTGAACCATCTGCCAGTCTTGCTACCATAAATCCGCCTCCACCCAAATTTCCCGCGTTGGGATAAACAACTGCAAGTGCAAGTTGGGTGGCAATGGCCGCATCAATTGCATTTCCGCCCGATTTTAAAACCAATAGACCTGCCTGGCTCGCGAGCGGGTGAGCTGAAACAACTGCTCCGTTTTCTGCGATAACTGATTTCTTGCCAACATACTCATATGGATCAATTGGGTAATTGGTTTGTTGTCCAGACTTACAGCCCAGGAGACCAATGCAACTAAAAACCAGAATAGAAAAAAGATATGAAAGTGAACTGCGCATACCCGTAAAGATAACTGATTGAAGGTCCAGGAGACAAGGTCCAGGGTCCAGGAAGGTAATAGGGGTTCAAGGTCAAGGAAAGTATCTAGTATCAGGTTCCGGTTTCAAGAAATAACAAGGCCCCAGTTTCAGGAAAGCATCAAGGCTAATTCGAGACTATCTCTTAATCTGGTTTTAAGGGTCAGGTGCTTCAAATTAGGATTTCAGAAATTTTCCATCTCCCCAAAAAGTTCTGCTCGACCTAAAGAACTTCCAACTCTTCCAACAATTCCAACCTCCAACTAATTTGTATTACTTTATTCATTTATTTTGAGCCTATTATAGGAAGCAGCCGCTTCCTTTCATCAAAACCAACCTGCGTATGCTAACGAGAAAATGTGCATCACTGATAAGGATGAGCAGCTTTATGCTGTTCTTCGTTTTTCTTACTCTGGTGGCTTCTGCACAAAATGGAACCGTCAGGGGAACTGTAAAAGACCCAGCCGGTGCTCCACTTGTGGGTGCTTCCGTAACAATTGAAGGTTCCAGAAGAGGTACCATAACGGATGCCAATGGTAATTATCAATTAAGTCTTCCTCCGGGAGAATATACCGTAACCATAAGTTATGTGGGTGTACAAACCCAAAAGAAAACAATCAGTGTTCCGGCAAATGGCACTGTTGAAAATAATTTTGACATGGTTTCTTCGGGTGACCTTAACCGTGTGATCGTTATTGGTTCACGTGCCGCTGCAAGAACAAGTGTACAAACTCCAGTTCCGGTGGATGTGATCACTGCACGTGAATTAACACTGACGGGCCAGGTAGAACCAACCCAGATGTTGAATTTCGTTGCGCCTTCTTATAACTCTGCAAGACAAACAATCGCCGACGGTACGGATCACATTGATCCAGCTACATTGCGCGGACTTGGACCTGACCAGGTACTTGTCCTGGTAAATGGACGTCGCAGACACAACCAGGCCCTGTTGAATGTGAATGGCACAGTAGGTCGCGGAAGTGTGGGTACGGATATGAACTCCATTCCCCCATCCGCTATTGAAAGAATAGAAGTCCTTCGTGATGGAGCTTCATCTCAATATGGTTCCGACGCGATTGCAGGTGTGGTGAACGTGGTAATGAAAAAGAATCGGAAAGGCACCACGGTGAATGCACATTATGGAAAGCAATATGCGGGTGATGGAGAAGTAAAACAAATTGGACTGAACCATGGAATGGGTTTGGGCAAATCAGGATTTGTAAATATTTCCGCAGATGCTCGTGAGCGTGAAAGAACAAATCGCGTGGGTGATTATACCGGTACAGTTTATACAACGAATGTTCCTCTAGACAATCAAATTATCACGGAAAGAAATTTCAGCCGCAAGAATAATATGCATATCGGGCAATCAGAATTGTCCAATGTGGGAGTGATGTTGAATGCAGGAACTGCACTTTCATCTAATCTTCAATTGTTCGTGAACGGGGGTTTGAATTGGAGACGTGGTGAAGCATCAGGATTTTATCGTTATCCAAAGCAAACATCCCAGGTGATTGCGGCTCTGTATCCTGATGGATTTTTACCAGACATTCATTCAAAAATTCTTGACAGATCTTTTGTTGCTGGAGTTGAAGGACGCATGGGTTCAAACTGGCTTTGGGATCTCAGCGAAACAGTGGGAAGCAATTCATTCAGATTTGATATAAAAAATTCTAACAATGCTTCTCAATTCGCACAGGGAAGAAATGCTCAAACCGAGTTCTATGCTGGTACCCTGAAGTTTAACCAGTACACAACAAATTTTAATGTGTCAAAAGATTTCGGCGCAAAAATGGGTTTGACCTCATTCAACCTTGCTGCTGGTGCTGAATTGCGTTTTGACAATTATATTATTGAAGAAGGAGAAGAAGCTTCATACAAAAATTATGATCCAAATTCAGGCCGCGTTGGTGGTGCACAGGTATTTCCTGGATTCCAACCCGCGAATGCTGTTGATGCAACACGGCGCGTTGCAGGAGCCTATGTGGATATTGAATCTGATCTATCACAAAATTTCCTGATCAACGTTGCTGGTCGTTTTGAAGATTACAGCGATTACGGATCCAACATCGCAGGTAAACTTGCCATGCGTTACAGGATTGCTGATGCGTTTTCATTGCGCGGAGCAGTAAGTAATGGTTTCCGTGCTCCATCGATGCACCAGCGTTATTTCAGTGCAATCAGTACTGTATTTATCAGTACCACATCAGGTTTGCAACCGTTTCAGCAGGGAACATTCCGCAACAACAGCCTCGTAGCGCAAGCGTTTGGTGTACCCAACCTGGAAGCAGAAACGTCAATGAATTACAGTGTTGGTTTTACAAGCAGGCTGGCTAAAAATAAAGTAACACTGACTGTTGATGCTTATCAAATCGATATCGAAGATCGAATCGTTCTCAGTTCTTCATTTCGCAGAACTGGCGCACCTGAATCAGCAGCAGTGAATGCAATTCTCTCTCCTTATCCTGAACTTAATGATGTAAGCTCTGTTGTATTCTTTACAAATGCAGTCAATACACAAACGCGCGGTATTGATCTTGTAGCAAGCCTGACAGACCGTGTTGGTAAAGGTGATTTTACTTTTACCATTGCCGGTAATGCAAATGAAACACAGGTACAGGGTGATCCAAAAGTATCAACGATCACTGATCCTACTTTACAGGCAAGATTGTTTGGTCGTGATGAAAAAGGAAGAATTGAAAAATCTCAACCGAAAAATAAAATTTCATTAAACCTGAATTACAGGATTGGAAGAGTAACACTCAATGGTCGTACAACCCGCTTCGGTCCTGTTTATACTTTTGATCCGAGCAATCCATTGCTTGATGAAGATTTTTCTTCAAAGTGGGTTACGGATGCAAGCGTTGCTTTCCGCATCAAGAATTTTGCTACATGGAGTTTAGGTGCAAACAACATTGGCAATGTTTACCCTGATAAACTTGATGTTGCTGCCAACACAAGTGATGGCAGATTTATTTACAGTCGCGGTGCAACACAATTCGGATTTAATGGTGGTTACTACTATACTGCTTTAAGTGTTGACCTGCACAATCTTCGTTTTGATAAAAAAGAAAAAGTTGTTGCTGCGCCAACAGTTCCGGTAGTAGAAGTTACAGATCGCGATGGAGATGGAATTCCTGATGCGACAGACCAGTGTCCTGATCAGCCAGGACCAGCATCTTTGAATGGTTGCCCAGACCGTGATGGAGATGGAGTTGCTGATAAAGATGATCAGTGTCCAGACCAGGCAGGCCCACGTTCATTGAATGGTTGTCCTGATACCGACGGAGATGGAATTGCAGATAAGGACGATGCTTGCCCAACAGTTGCAGGTCCACGCGCATTGAATGGTTGCCCTGATCGTGATGGGGACGGAGTTCCTGATAAAGATGACCAGTGTCCTGACGTGGCTGGTCCCGCAAGCAACAATGGATGTCCTGAAACAGTAAGTGAAGAGGTGAAGTCAAAGGTGGATATGACTGCTCGCCAGATCTATTTTGAAACTGGAAA
>CAZCKF010000369.1:0-3918 GCA_964499155.1 uncultured Chitinophagaceae bacterium | reverse complement strand
TAATTCAGGTCGCCGAATCGCGGGAACATATCCTTGAGCAGATCAACGAGATCATGAAGTTGCAACCTGCGGTATTGGGTATCGATGTAACATTTGATGAAAAAAAAGATTCTTTAGTTGATGCACTACTTGTTGAAAAACTGAATAATGATTCAATTGTTATAGCCTATGACCTGGAAGCTGAAAATCAACTTGAAGCCAGGCAACAGATTGTAACAACAGATAATTTGATTGACCGTGGAGGGTATTTCACATTTATCGGGGACGAAGTTTCAGTGGTTCGCTATTATAGTCCCTTTGCTGAAGTCAATGGAAAGGATGCGATGTCGTTTACATCACGCATATTGGAAAAGTTCGATAATGACCATTACGAAAAGATTAAAAGTCGAAACAAAAGAATTGAGATCATTCATTACAAAAAATATTTGAAAGATTATATCAATTATACAACTGAAGAATTTGATTTCTATACCGAAACAAACCAGATGAAGGATAAGCTGAAAGGAAAAATCGTGTTACTTGGTTTTTTTAACAGGGAAAATTATATCCTGGAAGATTTGAAGTTTACTCCCTTAAATAAAAAAATCAGTGGCAAAAGTTATCCCGATATGTATGGTGTGGTTATCCATGCAAATATTTTGTCGATGATCCTGAATAACCAATTTGCAAATCTACTTCCGGTTTGGGCAACCTATATCGTTGCATTTATTTTTACATTTTTGATTTCGTGGTTGGTTTTATCGATTTATAAAAAAAGACCACATCCGGCCCACTGGCGATTACTCCTGGTTCAGTTTGTTTCAATCATTGTATTCATTTATCTCGCTTTACAGGTATACGCACTATTCAAATTGAAATTACCCTTGCTGCCGATCATTATTTCATTCGTGCTTGCTGTAGAAATGATCGGCGCCTATAAGGCATTGGCAAAATGGCTTCATAAAAAATTCGGCTATGACACAATTTTTGCGCAGCATTAAAATATTATTCTCCCTGACTGTGGCCTTGTGTTTTTCATCAAACGCATTTTCGCAATTGCCCAATTATTATGTATACCTCGTGAAAGGTGATGTTTATGTAAAACGGGATAAACAGAAATCAGTCAAACTAAAACCAAAAGATTTTATTTATCCCACTGACAGGATAGAAATTAAAAAAGACGGGGTTGATTTACGTTTATCAGATAAAGAGGGAACCCTTGTTCAACTGAATAAAAAAGGCAACTATGTAGCCAATGCATTGAACGTACCACATGCAGCACATTCAAACAGTATTACAAAAAAATACCTGCACCTGTTATGGGAAGAATTATTTGAATCCAAATCTGATCTGCTTCATTTCAAAATAAAGAGCATCGCGGGATCAACAGGTGGTGTTAGTCGCGGAGGATGTGATTATATAAAAGCACCCCTTCATCGAACAATGACTATTGATGATACGATCAAATTTTCATGGCGTTCAACAGGATCAAAGGAGGGTTACGCATTTAAAATTTACAATGAGGGTGATGTTGTTTTTGATATCATCCTTCGTGATACCATGCTGATAATGGATGTTACCAATTGGAGAGTGGATGGCAAAATCAATTGGAGCGTATCACCCTTAAATGAAAACTGTAACCCTGCACCTGTTTACTTACTGACCCTGGCTGATACAGAAGCAATCAAACAATTTATGGCTTCAATAACAGGAAGAAGAGGTGATTTTGATGATGAAAGACTTTATTATTTGTATGCTGCAGATGAATTAAGCCAGGCGGGATTGTTTGAAGAAGCGGAGGAATATATATGGAGAGCGTATAAATTGGAGGGGAAATAATTTGAAAATTTGAAGATTTGAAGATTTGAAAATTCCTTAGATCAAGCAGTCGTTATTGGTTGGGAAATAAAAACACATAGCTCATCCAATAGAAGTAAATTTCCAACGAAGTTGGTGATCGACTGCCCACTGCCTACTCACTACTCACCGTTGCCCATCAATTAATATTTCCACTACTCCCAGCCACTCCGGCATTTCCCCCCGACGCACCGCCTGCGCCACCATTTCCATGTGACAAAGTATTTCCAGTTGTATTTACGGTTGTGCCTACCTGATAGATTGCATATGATGGTCCGCCGGCTCCACCTCCACCATGGCCACCAGGACCACCTGCTCCCCCATTACCACCTTTCCCTCCTCTTCCTACTTCCTGGTCACAAACGCTCCCTCCATTAGCTCCAATTCCACCCACGCCCCCGGCACCTCCTGTTCCTCCGTTTCCACCAGCTCCTCCGCTTGCACTTGAAATCGAATTATTCAGAATTTGAATTCCATTTGAATTCACTAGAAATAGTCCAAAACTTCCGCCACCACCAAAGCCTCCATTTCCACCAACACCTCCGCAACCGCCAGCACCGCCACCACCTCCCCCATTACCTGCTCCATCGACGACTAATGGTCCTACTTGACCTCCTCCTCCACCACCTCCTCCACCACCGTTACCAAAACTTCCAGTTGTACCATTGGAACCTTGGCTTGAAAGCCAGTAATCCAAACTAATCATTCCGCTAATGCCTGCGTTTCCATTTAATCCATTTATTCCTGGTATCCCATTTTGACCAGGCCCCCCATCGTCACCATTACCATCAGTATTTCCACCGCCTCCGCCACTAGCTCCACCTACACCCGCAGAACCGGGAAACCCGTCGACATCATCATCACCACCCCTGCCACCATTACCACCATTTCGTCCACATGGTGAAGAACCACCATTTCCCCCCGATCCAAAGGCATTTGCATTATCACAACTACCATTTCCCCCTGGTGTACCATTCCCTCCCGCAGTACCATTTGTACCTGTTAAACCGTTTTGACCCGCACCTCCGTTTCCAGCAACAATTGACATATTTTTTATAGTTAGCGCTGGACAAGAATTGCAATAAAATCCGTAATTGGAAATTCCTCCGGACGTTGCATTCGATGTAGAAATTGTAAGTCGGTCAACTGTTGTTTGATTTGAAATATTATTCCCGTATATGCCGATTATTTTTCCATCCAGTTCGTCACTAATTATAGATGCAATATTTAAAGCGGATCGTGACCAATTTGTGGATGAGTATCCGCCATATATTGAGATTCCCTGTATGAGAACCACTCGCTCAGCATAGCTTCCGTTGGCAATATATACATGAGATTTGGCTAATGCAGATGCGGTGAGAATTCCTGCGTTTATTGTTCTTTTTGGTGACCCAAATGTTCCTTCATTTCCATCATTACCAAATGGAGAGACAAAAACTGCCATATTGATAGTACCATCTATACCATCTCCATCCGAATCTAAAAAAGCATCATCTGGCAAATCGATTCCTGGACTCGTTTCATCGATCTGACCATTACAATTATCGTCGATACCATTTCCTGCTATTTCAATTGCGCCTGGATAAATGTTTGAATTATTATCATTACAATCAGAGTTATTGGACACATATCCTGCAGGTTGAGAGCACGTCGTTGTTGTAGAGGCGCTATTTCCAAAACCATCATTATCCTGATCACGGTACCAAATACTTGGACCCAGGCCAGGATTATTGTCATTACAATCAGTACTGTCCGCAACAAAACCGGGCAGCGGTGCGACTCCCATCACCGGTCTGTATTTATCTCCATATCCATCACCATCCTGATCTCTGAAATAATAATTAAATAAACTTGCTTTCGGAGTGGCAATCCATGCAATTCCATTCCAAACTAGCACATCGCCATTGCTGTTCCCGGATAAAATATCCGCTAGCGTGGTAACAGGTTTTATTTGTTTCCAACTGCTTAGCTGATAGATGAATAACTGATTGAGTGTTGTATCGTAAACGATCAATCCATTCGCAGGAGTTTCAATACCATTTCGCGCAGTTGTTGTCATGCGCGGAATTAGAAGTCCTTTGT
>CAZCKF010000368.1:0-3944 GCA_964499155.1 uncultured Chitinophagaceae bacterium | reverse complement strand
GTGGCTTGTTTACACCAGATATATTCGTGTTTTCAGGCAACTGTTTTCAATCGAGATAAAGAAGCTACTAATCAGAGCCTTAACCTTGAGTCCCGGCGTGTTTACGCCGGGGCTTTCTGTTAACACGGATTGGACGGATTAAGCTAGGATTTCACGGATATAGGATTAAAGGATTGGTTAAGGATTACAGGATTAAGATTTCAGTGGAGGATTTATCATATACACGATTATAAAGGAATACCAGATCGGTAAGAAATTTCGATCTTCTTACTTTAAAACCGGGATGTGAATCGTTTAGGAGGGCCAAATCCAAAATCCAAAATCTAAACTCCAAAATCCAAATAGGCCTCTCCAACTTTCCCGACTCTAAATACAGGAGAGTTCATTGCTTTATATCTTAGCTCCTATGAAAATCTCGGTTATTGGAGCAGGTACCATGGGAAATGGTATTGCACACGTATTCGCACAGCATGGGCATAAGGTTACATTGATCGATATATCGCAACCTCAACTGGACAAAGCACTGCAAACGATTGGTAAAAACCTGGACAGGCAGGTTGCAAAAGGTGGCGTGACGGAGGAACAGAAAAAAACCACGCTTGAAAATATTAAACTGTCTACTGAAATATTTGCTGGAGTTAAAGAAGCCGAAGTGGTAATTGAAGCTGCGACAGAAAATGCAGATCTGAAAAACAAAATCTTCAAACAAATTGATGAATCAGCTCCCGCAGGCTGTATTCTCGCGAGTAATACTTCCTCCATTTCTATAACCAGCATTGCGGCAGCAACCAAAAGACCGGAATCAGTCATCGGCATGCATTTCATGAACCCGGTACCTGTCATGAAGCTTGTCGAGATCATCAATGGATATGCAACAAAAAAAGAAGTAACGGAAAAGATTGTTGAGCTGAGTACAAACCTCGGAAAGGTTCCGTGTGTTGTCAATGATTATCCAGGATTTATTGCAAACCGGATCCTGATGCCGATGATCAATGAAGCGATCTATAGTTTATATGAAGGTGTGGCTGGCGTCCAGGAAATTGATACCGTAATGAAACTCGGAATGGCACATCCCATGGGACCATTGCAGCTTGCAGATTTCATCGGACTTGATGTCTGTCATTCTATCTTAAAAGTGTTGCATGATGGATTTGGTAATCCGAAGTATGCACCATGTCCCTTGCTTGTAAACATGGTTACTGCAGGAAAGTTCGGTGTGAAGTCAGGCGAAGGATTCTATTCTTATGCAGCGGGTAGTAAAGAGTTAATAGTAAGTTCCCAGTTTATATAAATAATGGTTCTGTCTAAATTACCTCCGGGAAAAGATGAATTCGATTACAGTGAGATACTCGAAGTCCGTTACACTACTCTTACTGCCGGAGAACGAAGAGTATTAAAAGCAAAACGAAATAAAAAAATTGCATACATAACAACAACCTATCTGATTTTGCTGGGCATTCTGGTAGCTGGTGTTGATCTGGCCTACGAAGATGCTGAAGGTCCTCAAAAAAGATTTGATCCAGAATTGCTTAAAACAGTTGGACCAATGTTCCTGATTGGAATGTGGATAATATTAACAATATACTTCACTAAATGGTTCTTTCAGGATGCGCATTCATTTACAAAAGACCTTAAATCGAATCAAAAAAAGCAAACTTATTTTGTTGGAAAAAAATATGTCATGCCTTTTTTTAATAAATACTACCTGTATCTCCCCCATCATAAACAACCCCAGGTTCAACTACCAGCTGAAGATTTCGCAATGATACCAGATCAAGCAAAGTTTCTACTTGAAACAGGAAAATATTCTGGCCATATTTTATGTCTGAGTTATAATGGAAAGCAAATATATATTTATTGAGATATGAAGAATCACAACCAATATCAAAATGATGGCTTTACCACTACTCCTTTCATTTCCCTTAATCTTGTTACGCACAACTCTTCATGCATTTTTGGAATGCCCGCATGTAGTCTGCAAAACAATTGCATCTCCTGTTTAAGAATAGTACAATTAAATTTTTTAAGCAGGGTTATCACATCATTCATAACGGTGTAATCAAATTCTATGTCATAAATAACTTCGATTGCCTTTCTGGTTACAGGAGTAACCTGCAAAACGAGTGATGTGGAAGTCTTGTATGCATTTATCAATCCAGGAACACCCAACAGCGTGCCTCCAAAATATCTTACTACGACAATTGCCACATTAGTCAATCCTTTGCTGTCGATCTGTCCAAGTATCGGGCGACCTGCAGTACCAGATGGTTCACCATCATCACTGACTCGGAAATTATTTCCGTCTGTACCAATCCGATATGCAAAACAATGATGTGCGGCTTTTGGATGCTCTTCTTTTAATTGCTTCAGCCTATTCTTAAATTGTTCAATGGAATGAATTGGAAAGACAAATGCAAGAAAGCGGCTTCCCCTGTCCTTAAATTCAGCCGATCCTTCTGTGGAAATGCTATCAAAAAAATGCTTTTCACTCATCCGAAAGCAATTAATGCAATGGCGCCAAGTGAAAGCAGTATTCCCAACCAATTGATCCATGTGAGCTTTTCTTTGAAAATCAACCATGCAACCACAGTGCTGAATAGAACAATACCCATGTTGTTGATGGGAATAATGGCAGAACTATTATCCTGGTAATCTTTTAATACACGAAACAGGCACCAGATCGAGAAATAATTTGGAATACCAATAGCAACTCCGGCAATAATACTTCGAGGCTCGAATTTCTGTTTACCAGAAACAAAGAGATATGCAAGCAAAATAATTCCACTTAACGCTGCAATGCCAAAAGCAGTAATGAGGTATAAATTTTTGTTTGCTTCGCTCAGAAAAGAATGCTCCACGTATTTGATCATCGTATCCAGCATGCCACTTCCGAGAAACAATACTACAGGCAACAACCATATATAATAATTTTTGCCAGCCCTCTTTTCTTTGGGTTTATTTTTTTTTGATGGAAGACAGGTCAACACAACAGAAACAAGCGCCACTACAATGCCGAGGATCTTTAACCACCCAGCTTCTTCATTATACAGGTAAATAGAAAATATAAACGGGATAACCAGTGAAAGCTTGTTTGCTACCGATGCTACAGCCACACCAAGTGTTTGCGCAGTAAATGCAATCAGGTTAAATAGAGAAATGAATATTATACCCATCACTACAGCCCACGGAAACCAGGGTTCATTAATGGTTTGCGCATTTACAGGGAACACCTGTTCTACCAATGAACCAACGATCACACAAACTGTATGGTTAATGACAATTACCTGGAGGTTCGGTAATTTGAATTTTTCAATGACTTTAAAAGCAAGGGTAAGATATGAGGTGAGAACGATACTCCCGATTAAATAAAACAAAGCTGATGGGTTTAGTTTTCCGATAGATTTTTAAAATAACTGATCCTTATCTGGTCAAATGATTCAGCGTGCAAGAACAAATGATTGCTGAGGACTGGTGCATGCAGGCCATCCCCGACTTTCATCGTTTCATTTTCCAGCACCCTGGCTTCATCCCATGAATTTTCATCAATAAATGATTGCAAAAGCTGTGTACCGCCTTCGACAAGCACACTTTGAATTTTCATTTGATAGAGCCCATTCAATACCTGCGAAACAACAGAGGCATCATTTCCGATCTGGTAATATTGAACTCTACCATTGAGATCATGTTTTATATTATTAAAGCAAATCGTTTGTTGCTCACCATTAAACAATTTCAAGGTTGATGGTAATTGCAGATCACGATCAATTACAATCCTGATCGGCTGTTGTCCTTCCCACAACCTGTTGTTTAATTGTGGATCATCAAGTAATGCAGTATTGCTGCCAACCAGGATTGATGATTCTTCACTTCTCCATTTGTGCACTATACGGTTGGCTGCATCGGTTGTAATGAATAGTCTTGAATTTCCAGATGCAATTTTTTTG
>CAZCKF010000367.1:0-3964 GCA_964499155.1 uncultured Chitinophagaceae bacterium | reverse complement strand
GGATTACTTGAAGGCATTGCAGAATTTACTGCAGGTGCGAGTAAGGGTTATTTCGGAAAACTGAGTGATGAAAAAGGAAAACGACTTCCGTTCATCAGGCTTGGATATTTTATGAGTGCAATCTCAAAACCGATGATGGCGGTATTTACATACAAGGCCTGGATTTTTTTTGCAAGAACAACAGACAGGTTTGGAAAGGGACTTCGAACCGCAGCAAGAGATGCTTTATTATCTCAGGAAGCAACAAAAGAAACCAAGGCACGCGTATTTGGATTTCATCGGGGCATGGATACATTGGGCGCGATGCTCGGTCCTGTGGCTGCGTTGGTTTTTCTTTTTTATTATCCGGGCGAATACAAAACCATTTTTTTGATCGCCTTTATTCCCGGACTGATCTCTGTTTTGCTGATATTTTTATTAAAAGAAAAAGTACAACCTGCTTCAACACTTGGTCGCGGTAATTTTTTTTCATTCTTTAAATACTGGAACATTGCTTCACCTGAATTTAAAATGCTTATACCAGGATTGCTGGCTTTTGCATTATTCAACAGCTCCGATATTTATTTGTTGCTGCGCACTCGGGAGATCGCATCAAACATGGAAATTGAATTTGCAGGTCGCATATTTTCTGCAGATACCTTAACCATTGCAGCTTACGTGTTTTACAATTTTGTTTATGCCATTGCATCATATCCTCTCGGACAACTGGCAGATAAGATCGGAACCAGAAAAGTATTTCTTGGCGGATTGATCCTTTTTGTAGTTGTGTATGCCGGATTTGGTTTTGCACAAAACATTCAAACCATATTCGGATTGTTTTTCCTGTATGGCATCTATGCAGCCGCTACCGAAGGTGTAGTAAAAGCATGGATCACGAATATTGCCCACAACCAGAATACCGCAACCGCAATAGGCTTCTATACATCCTGCCAAAGTGTTTGTGCCTTGCTTGCAAGCGTGATTGCTGGATTGATCTGGGCTACTTATGGAAGTGCAGCCACTTTCATAGCAACTGCACTCGTCGCATTTGCAGTGTTCCTATACTTTGGAATTTGGTCAAAGGCAAAGAGAGTAGTGAGTAGTGAATAGTGAGTGCCGGTTACAGGTTTCGGGATATCATTTCCGTTGTTACAGCATTTCATAAGATACACCAGGTAACTAATTAATAACCTGTTCGAGGCATGTAGTACACCATTCACTACTCACCACTCACTACTCACCACTCTCCACTCACAAATGCAATGAAATTTCAAACAGCAATGATTATCCCGTCAAATTTGTAAATCTTCAAATCTTCAAATTAAAATTTTTTTGCGTCTTTGCTCACTTTGCGTCTTTGCGTGAAATAATTGTTCGTGATACAGCAAATTGCTTTCTTGGCATAAGATTAGTATGACTCCGTTGCGTAACCTATAAGCTCTTTTTTATGAGAAAAACACTATTTCTATTTGCAGTTCTTTTTTTTATCATAACAACTACTTCCCAGGCACAACCCTATAAAACAGCACTTGGGGTGAAAGTTTGGGATGGCGCAGGCATCTCACTGAAACATTTTTTTAATCAAAAGAATGCAGGCGAATTGATCGCCTATTTTGGCGGACACAGTTTTCGGCTGACTGGTTTGTATGAAATTCATGGTCCCATCAAGGGCGCGCAAGGTTTGCAATGGTATATCGGACCAGGAGCACACATCGGTTTCTATGGACGCGACAATCACTGGCATGGTGACTGGGATGATGATCATTCACACGCGCACATCGGAATCGATGGCGTGATCGGATTGGATTACAAATTCAAAGGTGCGCCGATCAATTTATCTCTCGACTGGCAACCGGCATTTGAATTCACACATGGTGGTGCATTCAATGGAAGCTGGGGAGGTCTCGGAATCAGGTATACATTCTAACTCCATATATATCACACAATGAAGAGAGGTTGCTACGGCGGCCTCTTTTTTATTTGAAAATGCTGTTGATTGGAAAAGCTGTTGGCTGTTGGCTATTGGCTGTTGGAGACATTAAAGATTGTGTATTCACTTTTTCCAGTAATAAATTGCCAATATAAGTCCTGAGATAGCAATTATTGCTAAGGAAAGTAATTGAAGCATCCCAGATTCGTGAGGCTTAAATATCCTTGAGTACCCTTCTAAATATTTCATGGGCACATATTCTCCAACTTGATGTTTTTTGCAAAATTTACCTCTCATTGATTTTGAAAAAATTTGTCCGTTGTACTGAAATTTGACATTGTACCTTTTTTTAATAGGACAATTAGCTGGTAACTTTACAATTTGCATTTGTACAATTTTTCCTCGTTCGTCCATTTGTGAATAATAGGACCAATCATTAAAAAAGAAATAACTGAACACGATGAAAATTATTATACCTGTAATTACCAAAAATTTCATCTCTCAACCTACTTTATGTAGAGCCAAAACCCAGTTTTCTTTCTATAGAAACTGGTAGATTTGGAAGTTTCCTTCTTTCGATCAAAAAACTGTTAAGCTGTGCGAGTTCTTTAAAGATGTAATGTTTATCAGCAGCAGCTTTTAAATAATCCTTGCCGGAACTTCCTCCCGTTCCGATGCGCATACCGATAATACGATGCACCATGTTCATGTGGCGGTGTCTCCATGCGCTAAGCTGTTCATCAACTTCAAGCAGTGCATTCAATAAATGAAATGGAAGCTGCAATAGTGGATAACCGCGGTACAGCATGATGAACATGGCAGCACGCGATGCTTTTGCCGAAAGAATTCTTTCCTTATGATCAGTGAAAAGAATTTTATCCATCGCATCCATGTTGTGGCGCTCTGCTTCAGCAAGACTATTCTCGTATTGCTGTCGATATTCCATCCAGAACGGATGCATGGAATGATCTGCAGAAGTTTTATAATCAGTCCATCCTTCTTCCTGTTCAAAGAATGGCATTCGTTCAAGCCAAATGTTTAATAACTCTAGTAATGATTTTCCACCTTCAGCTTCCTTGATCATTTTTACATGTTCAGATCGCAATTGAGAAATGTAATATTCCTGGCCATGTCGATGTTCGAATTTTAATCCAAGTAGTGCTTCAAGCTGTTTGAATTGCCAGCTTTGAAAACCTGATGCAGGTCGCAGCATATCACGGAAATCAAGAAAATCCATCGGCGTCATTGTTTCCATGATGTCGATCTGGTGAACAAGCACGCGAAGGATTGTAACAACACGATTTAACCGGTGAACAATGGTTTGGAGTTCCGGTGAATTATCATTCAGTGAGGGTTTTTGTAAAATATCAATGACCGATGATAATTCATGATGGATTTGCTTAAACCACAATTCATATGTCTGGTGGATCACGATAAACAGCATCTCATCATGTGCAACCCTGCCATGCTTATCGCTCTCAAGTTTCTGAGCGTTGAGCAATGTTTCGAGAGAGAGATAGTCGTGATAATGTACCGGATCCATCCTGATTTTTGATTTTTGATTTTTGATTTTGGATTGGATTTGCTTCCCTGGTCCCGAAAAGTTTTTCGAATCGCAAAACCCAAAAATTTCCGATCTCAATTTATAAATCCAAAAATAATTGATCAGGTTCTCCCGAACTTCGATACACGTAGTACACCACTGCCCACTGCCAACTGCCTACTGCCCACTCACCACTCACCACTCACTACTCACTTTCCTCCTCCATAAACTCCCACCCAATATCCTTCCGATAATATATCTCCGGGAAATAAATTTCATTCATCATATCCAGTGATTGTCCAATAGCCTCTGAGATGGAATCTGCGAGCGATGTGATACAGAACACGCGTCCGCCATTTGTAAGCACCTGTCCGTTTTCTTCTCGTGTACCAGAATGAAATATGATCGTGTTCTTGTCTTTTATTTTATCGAGGCCGGTTATCTCATATCCTTTTTGATGTTCATTTGTATATCCGCCACTGACTGCCATCACGGTTGCTGCAAACCTGTCA
>CAZCKF010000366.1:0-4018 GCA_964499155.1 uncultured Chitinophagaceae bacterium | reverse complement strand
GCACTGCATGAAAGAAAAGAAGACATCCTGTTGCTATTCAGAAAATTTGCCAATGACTTTGCAGAACGATACAAGTCATCGATTGTGCAACTTGATGAGGACGCAAAAAACATGTTAATAAATTATCCATGGCCGGGTAATGTGCGTGAATTAAAGAATATTGCAGAGCAGATGTCAGTTCTTTCAGAAGAGAAAGTGATTGGAACAAAGGAATTGTCCAGGTTCCTTCCAACTTATTCTCAAAACAGGCTTCCGGTTCTGGTACCGAGTAACGGGCACGGTGAATTCAACAATGAGCGCGAGATCATGTACAAACTTTTCTTTGACATGAAAAAGGATGTAACTGAATTGAAAAAAATGTTTCTCGACGTTTTGCAGAATCCAAATATGTTGCAGCAAAACCCTGGTTTGATTAACCAGTTGCATGCAATGAATAATGAAAATGTACAGTCACCAATACTGATGCCACATACTTCAACTGTGCAGCAGCCGGTTTTGATGGGAGATGATATTCATGATCATGAAGAAGTGGATGAGAGTCTGAATATTATGGACAAGGAAAGAGAATTGATCGTAAAAGCTTTGAAAAAACATAAAGGAAAGAGAAAAGATGCTGCGCTCGATCTCGGCATCAGCGAAAGAACACTTTATCGAAAACTCAAGGAATATAACATTGAGGAATAATGTAAATAGGATATTAGGATTGGTTAAGGATTATAGGATTGCGACTTGCAATGGATTCTTAATGGTTATTGTATTCTCGGCACTGTTTGCTGGTTCCATTGCGATGCAGGGATGTGGTATTTATAGTTTTAAAGACGTTTCTATTCCCGACAGCATTAAAACAGTGCGCATAAATTTTCTGGAAAATCGTGCACGTTATATAAATCCGCAGCTTAGTCCAAAACTTACAGACAGGCTTAGACAGAAAATTGTCAGCCAGACAAAACTTACGCAGACAAATAATGAAAATGCGCACTATGATATCTCTGGTTATATAACAGATTATAGTTTGAGTACATCTGGTGTACAGAATCAACGGGAAGCAACAAACAGGTTGACCGTTGGTGTTCATATTACACTTAATAATCGTTTAAGTAACTCAGTACAAGATTATGATATCAGTCGATCATTTGATTTTTCCGCAACATTAACCCTGCCGCAGGCAGAGGCTAGACTGAATGATGACATTATTCGAAGTATCACAGATGACATTTTTAATCGCATTTTTTCCAACTGGTAATTGTTTTAATTTAATTGCATGAATGAAATCGCTGCTGACCTCGTAAAACTTGTGCTTGGCAAAGATTCACTCGAAGCTTGTACGCTGCAGGAACTACAACAAATCACTCGTGAGTATCCCTATTTTACTGCAGCACAGGTGATGCTTGCGGAAAAAATGCGTTCTCAACATCCGCAGCATTATATAAAACAACTTCAAAAAACATCCCTGTTCTTTCGCGATCCCATTTGGTTTGATTATTTGCTTAACAAGCAGGAATACAAACAGGAAGAATGGATCATACAGGATTTAAAATCAAGCCAACAGGATGATGAAGTCGAAGAAGAAATTGTAACCGGGGAAAATGAGGATCAACAACAAAAGATTGTCATTCCCGTGGAACAAAAGGAATCAATGCCTGAAGCATTTTACGAAAACGATGTGAATGATAATGATGAAATAGAAGATGAAGGCAATGACATTAATGCAGAAGAAATTGACCAACCAACCCTTCCTGCACTGAACGTAGATCTCGGTTCAATCAGGCAGGAGATGTCAAAGCCTGTTGAACCTTCAACACCTGTGATCACTTTTGAGCCATACCATACCGTGGATTATTTCGCATCCCAGGGTATCAGGTTATCCGCAGAAGAAAAGAACAAGGATAAATTTGGTCAGCAGTTGAAAAGTTTTACGGAATGGTTGAAGACCATGAAAAAGCTTCCTGCAACAGAAATTGGAAAGCAGGGAGACCCGGTGTCTGAAGAAAAGGTGCAGACCCTTGCGGAACATTCACTAAAGACACCGGAAGTATTGACTGAATCAATGGCGGAAGTATGGGAAAAGCAGGGCCAGCCTGCAAAAGCGATCGAGATCTACGAGAAATTAAGTTTGGGCGATCCCTCCAAATCCGCTTATTTTGCAGCCAAAATTGACCAATTAAAGAAGTCCTGATATGACGCTGTTGTTCCTGATACTCATCATACTTGCATCCGTAATTCTCGGATTTATTGTTCTCGTGCAAAATCCGAAAGGTGGTGGCCTGGCTGGCAATATTGCCGGTTTCAGCAACCAGTTCCTGGGTGTAAAACAAACAACCGATGTTCTTGAGAAATTCACCTGGATCTTCGCACTCGTGATTGGTCTGCTTTGCCTCACATCTGCCATTTTCATCCCAGATTCACTCGCAGGTGACGATAAAACTGAAAAGATCGGCTCACCAATTCCACAGCAACAACAAGTTCCGAATACAACGACCATCCCTGGACAGGAGTCAAATCCTAACCCGGTTCCGCGAGATACGCAGCCGCAGCAATAACTTGCAATTGGAAACTTTCAAAACTTCATAGTTATTTGTGAATTAGAGTTCAATGAAGGATTACGTTGATGATTCATCGTATTAATCCATTCATAACTACTTATAATGGATAAAGTTTTTATCTTATTTTGAATCCCATACTATGAAAAAGATCCTCATCATCCTGCTTGTATTAATCCTACTTGCTGTTGCTGTAGTTGCCTGGCTTGCGGTTGGCCCATCAGTTAAAAAACCTTCCAACAAATACCTGTACATCCCCACAGGCAGTACACTGAATGGTGTTCGAGACAGCCTTCTGAAGAACAGGGTGCTCAAGAACACAATGATGTTTAATGAGCTTGCAAAACAAATGAAGTACAACACCCCAAGGCCGGGGCGTTATGAAATTAAAGACGGAATGAGTGTGATGAACCTTGTGAGAATGCTTCGAAATGGATCACAATCTCCCGTTGATCTTGTTATTACAAAACTTCGCACCAAGGAAGATCTTGCACGTCATATCGGTCGCAGGTTTGAACCAGATTCCACACACATCATTGATTTTTTGAACAATGCAGATTCACTTCGCAAATACCAGGTAGATACAACCACTGCAATGTTTTTGGTTTTGCCTGATACATATTCATTGTTCTGGAATTCCAGTCCAGGTCAAATTTTCGACAAACTTTTCCAGGCGTCACAAAAATTCTGGAATGATCAGCGGAGACAACAAGCAACTGCGCATGGATTAACACCATTGCAAACATATATTCTCGCTTCAATTATTGAAGAAGAAACAAATGCAAAAACAGATAAACCAAATATTGCGAGTGTTTATTTGAACAGGATGAGGATCAACATGCCACTGCAGGCTGACCCGACATTGAAATTCGGGATGCGTGATTTTGGACTAAAAAGAATTTACTCAAAACATACCGAAATAAATTCTCCCTATAATACTTATACAAACAGAGGATTGCCTCCGGGACCTATTTGCACGCCTTCAAAAGCCACCATCGATGCAGTATTAACGAGTCCCCAGACCGAATACCTTTATTTTGTAGCGAAAAGCGATCTTTCCGGCACGCATGAGTTCACAACGAATTATGATGATCATTTGAAATTTGCGCGATTATACCAGCAAAAACTAAATCAACTGGATAGCGCCCGGAAGGCTAAGCAATCAGCCCCCTGATGCATTTTTTTACACGCATACGAAGAATATTTATCACGCTTGGCCCTGTCAAAGGTTTGATCAGGTGGAGCAAAAAATTAATTCTTCCTGGCTTTAGAGGTATTCCACTTTTTGATGTGATTGCATTCATCAGGGCTGAATTAAAAAAAGAAGGACTGATGGAGAGGGCTTCATCCATTGCCTTTAATTTATTAATGGCCATACCTCCTGCCATTATAGTTTTGTTTACACTGATCCCCTATTTACCGATCAGGGCACAGTTCATCAATGAAATGTATTCATTGGTAAGAGATATTGTTCCGGG
>CAZCKF010000365.1:0-4022 GCA_964499155.1 uncultured Chitinophagaceae bacterium | reverse complement strand
GTGCATGCGCGTCGATGTTTGCAGAAGAAACTACGACATTCGTCAAACGCGTGACATAATAAGGACCTCCTACCAGGTCCAGGTCTTCCCGCGTTCGCAATTCCTCAACTACGGTCAATATATCAATAGGCTGGCTTTTTTGCGCAAGCGATTGCATGGCTTTGAAAATCCGCTGATGACCTTCAACATAAAAGCATTCAGGTTTCAGGATTTCTATGACAGTATCAAATGCTCCTTTTTCGAGCATGATGGCACCAAGTACTGCTTCTTCGAGGTCTTTGGCCTGGGGAGGTACCTTGCCATAAACCATGGTGCTGAGATCTGGTGTTTTCCGGCGTTGCTTGCGGTCGCGATTTAAGTTAGTAAGATCCATTCGTTCTGTGATGGCGATAATGAGTTAAACCATTGATTTCTAACCAATGACTTTTGGGAATATTGTTCCAGAATTATGTTAGCGAATTGTGTCCTAAATGTTATCTGAATGTTACCCGGCAGTCAAGACGGCGAATATATGGGGCGTTGAAACGCTGAAAAAAAATTTTCGTTTTCAAAAGTTATGACCACCGGATGCACATCCCAGTGCACATAAATTCATGGGTTATCCACAGAAAATAATTGGTCATACACAATTTAAAAAAAGTTTTGCGCCTGGCGGATTCAGTAATGCACATTTCGTGTGCGCAAAAAAAAACAGTCGATTCGTTGGTCATGTTGTTCAAACACCAGAATGGAGTTTTCACGCAAATCGAGTGGGAAAAACACCATATGCAAGGCGTCAAATCCCCATTCAGCACTCATTTCAGCGATTGAATACAATCATGGTTTTTTGTCAAATGCGCCATGGGTACGTGATTGAACATGATTTCAAACTCTTACTTTTTATGCTTGTTGCCTGGAATCGCGGCGGGAGTTGAATTTGCACCCTTTTTCGGTTATTCATCAAACATATAATTGAATAAAAACGGGTAATCTGATGTGAATAACATCAATAAAATATTGAGGGTTGTTGCTTTCTCTCCCCAATGAAAACAGTGTTCAGGTTTAACACCTCCATGGCAATAAAATATCTGTAATGTCAGTTATAGAATAAGCCACCGGACATTTTTTTTACTTCGAAAAACTCTTACTATGGAAACGATGCAACGCAATGCGCGCCCGGTGATTACACAATCAGAAAACAATACCAGTTACTGGATTGGTCATTTGAAATCAGACCCGACAGATCATTACGCTGGACAAACATTTCTTTGTCCATCCGATGGTGAACTCGATAACATACAGGTACTTTCTTCAACTGTACAATACCCTGGCAAGCTTGAGCTTTCTCTGCATGAATTCGATGCTGAAACAAAAAATTGGGGGAAGCAAATAGCGACTTCATCATTGAATGTTGATCATGATCGAACATCAAAATGGCTTCGCTTTGAAATTGACAAAGCATTTTTACGAAAAGGAAAAACCTACGCTTTCAGAATAAAAACCGCAGATGCACTGGTTGCTTTAGGAGAAGCTGCGCATGGAACACAACAACCATTTATTCTGGGTTTGGAATGGACAGGAAATTCGCTCAATACAGAGGGTAATTATTTCAGCTATTTCAGCCTTGCATTTAAAGTGGAATTGTGCGCTTAACTATTGTATTCTGATACTGCTGCTGAATTTTTCTCAAGGAGCTTTTTGATTTCTTCAAGGGATTTATTCATTTCAATCATGCTGAGATAATTGGCGTAATTAATCTGGCTGTTCACCCATCTCAGATACATCGCCTCATTATCTGATGCATTATACCCGGTTTGTTTTTTAAATGCTTCCGGTGTAAATGGCTCAAAAAAATTCGTCATCCAGTTAGTTTAAATGCAAATTAATCAGACAAAAATTATTTTACAAAGTATCATTACCGTTAGAGAGAAGGATTTTTCCATGTTTTCTTTCTATGAAATTTTACCATTCCCCTTCTGATCTGTAAAACCTGAATCGTGTATTTTGTACACGCAGCCGGAGCACCTGTTCCGTTATCTTTGCTGACTTCTAACCAACCGGGTATGACGATTTCCTATAAATGGCTAAGTGAATATTTACCAGAAACAATATAGCCTGAAAAGCTTGGTAAAATTCTTACAAGCATTGGACTTGAGGTGGAATCCATGATTAATTATGAAGAGATCAAAGGTTCTTTACAGGGACTGGTTGTGGGAGAAGTTGTTTCGGTTGAAAAGCATCCCAATGCAGATAAGCTGACTGTTACAAAAGTCAACATTGGCAAGGGAGATCTACTTCAAATTGTTTGCGGAGCTCCCAATGTTGCGACTGGGCAAAAAGTGATTGTAGCGCCTGTTGGGACTACCATTTTTCCAACTGACGGAGAACCTCTTACCATGAAAGTTGCAAAGATCAGGGGTGTTGAAAGTTATGGTATGATATGCGCAGAGGATGAAATTGGAATGAGTTCTTCACACGCCGGCATATTCGTTTTACCTCCTCAAACACAAACCGGCACATCTGTCAAAGAATATTTTAAACCTTACACGGATACGATCTATGAAATTGGTCTAACCCCCAACAGGATGGATGCAATGAGTCATTGGGGAGTTGCTCGTGATGTTTCTGCCTGGTTGAGCTTGCACGAAAAAAAAACCAGGCCGAAAATTCCAAATACAAATTCATTCAGAGCAGACAGTCATGACCATAATTTCAGAGTGACTATAGAAAATACAGAAGCCTGTCAACGTTATTCCGGTGTTTTAATTTCTGGCATTCGTGTTGGTGAATCACCTGAAGTACTCAAACAAAGACTTCGTTCAATTGGTGTGCGACCAATCAACAATATTGTTGACATCACCAATTACATCCAGCATGAAACCGGCCAGCCGCTCCATGCATTTGATGCTGATAAAATTTCAGGTAATCATATCATTGTAAAGAACGTTAGTGCAGGAACCACATTTATCACGCTTGATGAAAAAGAACGAAAGCTCGATGCAGCAGATCTGATGATCTGCGATACAAAAAATGCACTCTGTATTGCTGGTGTCTTTGGAGGATTATCATCAGGGGTGTCAGAAAATACCGTAAATATTTTTCTTGAAAGCGCATGGTTCAATCCAACTGACATTCGCAGAACATCTTTCCGCCATGGTTTGAGAACCGATGCTGCAACACGATTTGAAAAAGGCATTGACATTTCAAATACGGTAAATGTTTTGAAGCGCGCCGCCATGATGATCAAAGAAATCGCCGGAGGAAACATTGCGTCAGATGTGATTGATGTATATCCCAATCCGCTACCAAAGAACGAGATCGTATTAAAATATCATTATTTAAAAAGACTCACTGGAAAAAATTATCACCCCGATACAGCAAAGGAAATTCTGCTGAGCCTTGGTTTCGATGTGATCAAAGAGGGGCTCGATGAATTATGGGTAACAGCTCCCTATCATAAACCTGATGTTTCACTTCCCGCAGATGTTGCAGAAGAAATTGTCAGGATCGATGGATTGGATAATATTGATATCCCAACACACATATTGATCACACCTTCTGTCGAACAGGATTACAAACAACAAGCCTGGCGGGAAAAAATTGCAATGAATCTGACCGGCGCTGGTTTTCATGAAATAATGACCAATTCAATTACGAACAGCGCTTATTATAATGATGAACAAATAAAGAATGGCGTAAAGATGATGAACAGCCTGAGTGCAGAACTTGACATCATGCGTCCGACGATGCTTGAAACCGGGTTAGAATCGATTGGATATAATTTAAACAGGAGAAATAACAACCTGCGATTTTTTGAATTTGGAAAAACGTATTCAACGTCGGCTTCAGGAAAATTTCAGGAAACTGAACACCTCGCTCTTTTCATGTCAGGAAATACGGGTGAAGATTCATGGAAACAGAAAACCCAGAAGGCAGATATTTTTTATATGCAGGGAATGGTAACGCGAGTACTTGAATTAATGGGACTGCAGGCTTCCATGGAAATTATTAAAGATGAAACTATTCCTGTGGGTTTACGCGGA
>CAZCKF010000364.1:0-4048 GCA_964499155.1 uncultured Chitinophagaceae bacterium | reverse complement strand
TATTGGTGTTATTGCAGGTAATACTTGGCGTTTTTTCATTAATCACAAGTGTGCAGATTTCTGCTGCGAAGTGGGGAGCATTTGAATGGATGGCACAAATGCACCAGCTTGTTGCAATGCTTTTCATGTTGTCATTGCTTGCCAACTTATTTGTTTTGAATCAACCTATGTCTCACAATACTTTCAAACGCAGGGAATAAGTGCTATTTTTAGCCTGACAGTCAATGCTGTCTGCCCAACTTATGAAAGCCTGGTTACGCGGTTTTTATTATTCTTTTCCCATCCAACTGTTGTTTCTGCACTTCAGAAAATACCAGGCACTGCTCATTTTCTGGTTTGTTTTGTTTGGCACCATTAACGGATCCTTTATGGAAGGATTCGGCGCCAATTCATTATACCTCGCTCCTGAATACCTGGGTGATGTGAGTGCAGTCAGTTTTGCACTGGTTGGAATTTCCATTGGAATTTTCATCATGAGCTGGAACATTGCCACCTTTATTTTGTTCAGTCGCTATTTTAAATTTCTTGCTGCCACTACAAATCCATTTTTAAAATACTGCATCAACAACAGCATCATTCCCCTTCTGTTTATCATCTTTTATTTTTTCAAGGCTTACGAATTTGCGCGTTATCGTGAATTGATCAGTTCAGGTGAAATGCCATTCTTATTTGGTGGTTTTCTGGCGGGGTTAATTTTCATTCTTGCCGCTTCATTCCTCTATTTCTTTGGTGCTGACAGAACTATTTTTCGCGGGTTGCTGCCCATCATGAAAAATCCAAAGGAATTCATGGCGCAGTTTGAACCTGTGCGTGAAATACAGGACAATGCAAACCTCATGCGTGTCGAATGGTATTTGAATTCACCCACAACCGTTAAAAGAACGAGAGATGTGGCGCACTACACTCAACATTTCCTGGATACAATTTTTAAACGACACCACTTTGCAGCCGTGATCTGTGTTATCATAGCTTTTGTATTTCTCATCATCATTGGTTTTTTTCTTGAATACCGAGCCTTCCAGATCCCTGCTGCTGCCAGTGTGGCGATTTTATTCGCGATCTTAATTGGAGTGGCTGGCGCTTTCGCTTATTTCCTACAGAGCTGGAGCATTCCCTATTTAATTGCACTGATATTGCTGCTCAACCTTTTTTATAAACTCGACTGGATTGATCCACGCAACAAGGCATATGGGTTGAATTATGTAAACCAGGAACACAGGCCGTCATACACACGTGATTCGCTGATCAGCATGGCCTCTGTTGAAAATCGTGCGGCTGACCGTGCAAATATGATCTCCATTCTTGAAAAATGGAAAGCAAAACAGGGTGAAGACAAGCCTTTGCTCGTATTGCTTGTAACAAGCGGTGGTGGCAGCAGGAGCGCAACGTTTACCATGAACATGCTGCAACAGCTTGACAGCATCAGCAATGGTGAGTTAATGAAAAAAACATTTCTTATCACCGGCGCATCCGGTGGAATGATAGGCGCATCTTATTACCGCGAATTGTATCGACAGAAACTGAATGGACAGCCACTCAATTTATTTGACCACCGTTATGTTGACGACATCGCGGGCGATCTCTTAAATCCACTGTTTTCATCCTTTGTTGCCCGCGACCTGATCTCCCCTGCTCAGAAATTTGACGTGGGTCCGTATACCTACATCAAAGACCGTGGTTATGCATTTGAAAATAAGCTCAACGACAACACACATGGCCTGCTCGATAGACATCTCGGTGATTATGCTGCGGATGAAAAAGAAGCACGCATTCCTTTGATATTTTATAATTCGGTTGTTACACGCGATGGCAGAAAGATGGTGATCAGTACCCAGCCAATTCGATTCATGATGATGGCAGAGCACGACAGCACCAAAATGCCTGCAATGGAACCGGATGTTATTGACTTTGCTGCTTTTTTCAAACGTCAGGATCCTTATAATCTCCGCATTCTTACCGCACTGCGTATGAATGCAACCTTTCCCATTGTGTTGCCGAATGTGTGGCTGCCATCCAATCCTGTTATTGATGTAATGGATGGCGGATTGAGAGACAATTATGGACAGGAAACAGCCCTTCGGTTTTTACAAACCATGGATGACTGGATAGCAGCCAATACAAAGGGAGTATTGCTTCTTCAAATACGTGATCGTTTACCAGGTGGATGGGAAGATCCATATTTATCAGATGACATCAGCGATCATGCAACAAAACCATTTTTGTTGTTACAGCACAACTGGTACAAGCTGATGGAATATTTCCAGAATGATCTGTTGAGTTATTATACCAATGAATCAGGATTGAAATTTTCTAAATTGATATTTCAATACGCTACCGATAAAGAAGAAAACCGCGCAGCTTTAAATTTTCATCTTACGCAGAGAGAGAAAAATGATATTGCAGCTTCGTTGAATTCTTTGCATAACCGCGATTCCTATAAACAATTAATACAATTGTTTGACAGCAGCAGGAATGTGGTTGATACGCTTGCGTCGAGGTAATTAATCAGGGCTGCAACAACTTAAAACAATCCTTCAAAATTTTCACTTTCAACTGATCCATCGTTTCAACCGGATCTCCATCAATATGCACAGGTGCTTCTTCCGGGTTATGTACAGTCAGTGATTCTGCCTGGAAATAGATCACGCCTTTTTTCCCTGAGATTACTGCTTCTGGTTGAAGTTTATTCCATCCTGCCACCTGCATGGCGGTTTGTAACAGGAAATTGAGCTTGTTCTGGCTTGTAACAATAACAATGTCGAGTAAACCATCCGACAAACTTGCCTGCGGTGCAATGGTGAAATTATTTCCGAATTGGTTGCTGTTGGCGATGCTGATGAAAAATGCTTCTGTTTTAAGTCGTGTATTTTTTAACTGCAGTTCAAACGGATAAATTTTCGCAGAAAAAAAATGTTTGAAAATTTGCGAAACGTAGGTGCCGAGTCCGCGTGTTTCCTGTTTGGCAAACTCGTGTGCGATCTGAGCATCAAATCCGATTCCGCACAACATGCATGCGAATTGCTTATTCAATAGAAAACCATCAACCGGTGATGCATTTCCATTAAAAACAATATCCAATGCTTTCTCATGAACTTTTGAAATACCCGCAGTCAGGGCAAGACCATTACCTGAACCGCATGGGATCACGCCAAAATTTACATCAAGGTGCATCAGGCTGCCAACCACCTGGCTAACGGTGCCATCGCCACCAGCAATAACAACGTCGGTGACGTTTTCTTCACGAATGATCTGTTCAACAAAACGGTAATCCGCATTTGCAACAGAAGGAAAAATGTGAAAGGGAATGTTTTGATCTGCAGTACGCAGGGCGATCATTTCATTCAATCCTTTCTTTGAGCGTGCGCCTGAAATCGGATTGACAATGTAAACGATCTTTCGCTGCATGTTACTTCAATTCCACGGTACCAAGACTAATGCGACGAACCCTTACAAGCGCTGCCTGTTGCGGGTCAGTTGGCAATGACCAGGTGGAGAATCGGAGTTGTTTATGTTGTTTCAGAAGAGATAAAAGTTCGTTGCTTTTTAATTTGTAAATACCACCATCTTTTTTCAAAAGTTCATTTCCATTTCCATCCTCGATAAAGAATGTTCTTTTCCAACCCTGCTGAGGGTTTTTTTCAACATATGCAATTACAAAATCACCTGAACGCAAAAGTGTTGATGAAAGAGATAGTGTTTCAGGTGCAGCACTTTCGTTACCTGCAAATAATTTTTGTTTATTCAGGTACATGGTCCATGTATCCTGTGCGTTTGCAAATGCCATGGAACCGAAGATTACTGCCGTTAAAAAATGTTTCATGCTATAAAGGTCTGTAAGTTTTCGCGGTATTCAAAAATTGTAACGCTTATTGGGAGCGTGTTTCGTCGCATTTATGATTGCTTTCACGTTTGGATTTTAACATATACTCATATTGAGAAATGGTATCAACAAATAGCTGTTGGCTGTTGGCTTTTGGCTGCTGGAGGTATTAAAGTAACTCTGTTTGTTAAAGCCGATATCTCAACTTTTATTTGAATGGCATCTTAA
>CAZCKF010000363.1:0-4060 GCA_964499155.1 uncultured Chitinophagaceae bacterium | reverse complement strand
ACACTTTCATTTTTCAGGCGTTCTCGCAGTGGTGAGTGGTGGTTTGTTGCTATCAAGTAAAAGACAAAGCTTGCTGAACTACCGAAGTCGGATTGAAGGATTCAATGTGTGGACGAGTCTTGTCTTCGTTTTAAATGGATTGATCTTCCTTCTAATTGGATTACAGCTACCAGGTATTACACAACAACTCGGAGATATTGGTGTTGGTCGAGCGATCCTCTATGGATTAGCCATTTCCTTGTTATTAATTATTACGCGTTTACTTTCAACATTTGGTGCAGCTTATTTTACCAGGTTGATGAGTCGTTTTATTACAGTTGCTGATCCTGATCCCGGCTGGAAAGGACCCCTTATTGCCGGTTGGGCAGGCATGCGTGGTGTTGTTTCTCTTGCAGCGGCTCTTTCTATCCCGTTGTTTACAACGGAAGGTCAACCGTTTCCCTACCGGAACCTAATTCTCTTTATTACGTTTATTGTCATTCTTGTTACGCTCGTTTTCCAGGGACTTACACTTCCGTGGCTGGTTCGCAAAGTAAACCCGGAAGATAAATTCAGGGAATTATCAGATGAAAACCAGGAATTCATTGTTCAAAAGAAAATGGCAAAAGTTTCACTTCAATTACTTGAAGAAAAATATGGAAACGAGATCTTGAATAACAGGCACCTGAATAATTTGTATTCAGGTTTTAAAATAAATGCAGATCATTTTCAACGTGAACTGGAAAGCAAACAAAACGATCCAGATAATTCAATAAGCACTTACCACAAAATTCATTTGGAATTGCTCGAACACCAGCGAAATCTACTGAAAGAAATGAACCGGCTTTCAGAAATAGATGAAGATGTCATCAGAAAATATCTTGCCTTGATCGATATGGAAGAATACAAGATCAGGGAACAAGAAGTTTAAAATAAGTTTCCGTATCAAAATTATTTAAGTGCTGCTAACAGCAATTTTTTCAATTCATCAATTTGACTCTGTAAAGAATCAATTTTCACCTGCTGCTCTTTAATCGCTTCTACTAAAACCGGGGTGAGCCTTCCATAGTCAACTGATTTGTATCCCTTATCATCTGTCATTACTAACTCAGGAAATAATTTTTCTATCTCCTGTGCAGAAAATCCCAATTGGCGATCATCAGTGAATGTATAATCCGTGAATTCATCTTTTTTCCAGTAATAATAAAAACCATTAAGTGAGAGAACAGACTGGAGAGGATTTATTATTTGTGAAAAATCTTTTTTATACCTGATGTCGGAACAAGCACCAAGGTAACCTGCATAGGCGATGTTACCATTTACACACAACTGTGTGAAAGGTGTTGCTGTACCGATACCAACAAATCCAGTTCCTTTGATTCGCATGCGTTCAGTCATTGATGTACTGCTGCCGTATCCAAAAACAATGTCATCCACACTTGTACCGGAATGTATTTGCAGCACACCAGCCTGTATTCCAAATCCATAGTGTGCACCGGTATTTCCAAATAAAGAAATTTTATCTCCCGTTGTATTTGCAAAATTCAGAGGAAATCCAGGGTTACTGATACCCACACCAATATTTCCACTTTTCAAAACTGTTAACGCATTTCTTCGTGAGTTTGGAGCATCACCGTTTCCCACAATAAACATGGGTGTGACCTCATTGATCCCAATCTGGTCTAAAACAAAAACAGAATCGTTGTATAATCCGACAACCGTTGTTGCATAACCTTTGGCTACTGTTCCGTCCCCCATTGCAGTCGATGCTGGACCACCTGCACGAGTAAAACGTCCGGTTGCAGTTGAGTAATTTCCTACTGCATTATTATAAGACCCAAAAGAAGTTGAATGAAATCCGGATGCGCTGTTCCCTTCACCAAGTGCAACAGATGCTGTACCTGTTGCAGCATTAAACAGCCCCATCGAAATCGATCCACTTCCATTCGCAATGGTGCTATTCCCTGAAGCAAAAGAATAACTGCCAATCCTTCCGTCATTCCACTGATCAATCGAAGCATGACCAACACGAAATGCAGCCCTGTCCGTATACCACATCATTCTCCTGCCACTGCCTTGTTGCGGTGGAGCAACAAGGGAGAAGGGAGGAATGTTACCACTTTCTGAAAACAAAACACTCCCTCCATCTGCATGCAAAAGTGTTAAGGGTTGAGAAGTGCCAATTCCTACTCTTCCGCCTGGAATATCATTGAAAACTAATTTTCCATTGTTGTTTCCTGATCGTAAATAAATATCTTCCGATGGTCCATAATGAAAATGCGATATCCAATTCGTTCCCTGAATATTTAAAGTTCCGTCTCCATTTTTTCCCATGATATGAACTGTTGCTCCTGGTGTTGTCGTACCAATACCAACCCTGCCGCCAGGTATATCCTGCAGAATAACATTTGAATTATTTTTCCCGCCCCTGATATACGTATGCTCATTTGCAGACCAGGCAAAATAACTTCCGTAATTAGTACCGAGTAATAAAGCAGTTGCATTTGCAGAGGGATGTCTAACTACTTCAAGTCTCGCCTGCGGAAAACTTGTTCCCATTCCAACCAGACCATCGTTATCTATTATAAACCTACCTGCCCAAACTCCTGGCGCATCCACTGACACAGATCCATATCCTCCAACGCTGATCGCTTCTTCCCATGTATTTTCTGTGCCCTCAAATCGAACAAGCCCCGTAGCTACATGCAGCCTGCGATAATCCGGTAATTGACCGATCCCGAGAAAATTTTTAAAATAACCGTCTCCGCTCATGAAGTTTGTAAAGAATGCAGGTTGCCCATCTATTCCCCTGTATTCAAGTTGGCCAGTTACACCTCCACCATTGTTGTAAAACAATCCATCACCTGCGGCAGAATGCTTGATCAATGCCTGTGTAACGGGCACATATAGATTTGCATTTCTCCATTCAAACCTTCCGGTTACGGAATCAAAAACAAGATAGCTGGATATTCCTCCAACGCGTTGATTACCTCTTACATCCAGTGTGGTTTGGGGAGAATTTGTTCCAATACCAACATTTTGCGCGCACACAAGCAAAGAAAGATTCATTGCCAGCAGCAACATTGCAGATCTCATAAACAGCTTTTTTCAAAACTATTGGAGTTGGGGGTGGATGGCAATAGCACAAAGGTGTGATGGAAAGGTGTGGAAAGACTCGAGATTCGAGAATCAAGATTCAATATTCAAGGGAAGGTTCAAGTAGATTACACTGATTGGCGAGGCGTAATAAAAGGAAGAAGATTCTAGTACAAATCCCTGGCAGAGCGGGACTGGACATTGGCTATTGGACATTGGACATTTCAAGGTTTCTTGTTTCTGGTTTCTCGTTAATAAGGAAAATTTTGACTATTTCCATTGAATTAAAGATTACAATTCTTTCCAATTATTAAATCAATGGAAGCTTTGGACATTGGATATTGGTCATTGGACATTAATTCTAGTTACGTCCAAAAGCACGGTTAATTGCTTCCGTCCTGTTTTGCACATGAAGCTTCTCATAAATTTTATGAATGTGCTGGCGTACGGTATTGGTAGAAATATTTAGGCGCTCACCAATTTCCTTGTAGAGAAGTCCCTTAGCAAGTTGTTGCAACACCTCATTTTCGCGTGGGCTCAACACTTCGATTGAAGGATTTTCTTTTTCAGCAGAAATAAAAACATTTACCAGTTTTCGTGCAATGTTTGCACTCATGGGTGATCCGCCATGATGCAATTCTTTCAAGGCTTCGATCAATTGAACAAGGCCTGTACTTTTTAACAGGTATCCTGTTGCACCTGCTTTTAAAGCTTCGAAAACTTTCTCGTCATTTTCATATACTGTAAACATCATGAACTGGGTTCGCGGCACTTTATCTTTCAATTGCCTGATGCAATCTATCCCGTTCAATCCAGGCAAATTGATATCCATGATCACAATATCGGGGCGAAGAGAGGGAATGTCATGAAGTGCTTCCTCAGCCGTTTCAAATGTATCAAGTACATCAAAATCGGAGCTCAGTTCAATGAAGCTTTTAAGCCCATTCCGGACTTCTTCAAGGTCTTCAACTATGGCAAGAGAAAT
>CAZCKF010000362.1:0-4081 GCA_964499155.1 uncultured Chitinophagaceae bacterium | reverse complement strand
TTATGAAATAATCGAAAGAGAAGATGGAAGTTATCTTGTTGATGCACAAATTCCGTTCTACGATTTTCTTACTCGCTTCGAGCAAACTGAATGGATGAATGAAGGTGAACAGGAGTTCGATACACTTGCAGGTTTTATACTTCACCAGTTAAAACGCATTCCGCATACTGGAGATCTCATGGAATGGAAGGGATTCAAATTTGAGATCATCGATATGGATGGCCATCGCATTGATAAAGTGATGGTGAAAATTTCTTCTGATATCAGGGAGAATATGGAGGAATGAAGAAGAGCTGTAAGCTATAAGCTTTAAGCTATAAGCTTAGAACTCGAAAATTGCATCTGTTGTCGGAAAATCCAGCTTCTTGCTTTTTCTTTCTCCATCCACAGTTACATGCAGGATGTTGATCTGATTTTCATTCAGATCATGAAGGAGGTTAACGGAAACATTGATCTTTTTTGCCTGGTTAATATTTTCAGCCTGAATATAACTATACACAGCTTCTTCTTCGTGTTCGAATCCGAGATATAAAAATTTTACAGGCTTTCCATCAACTGTAACCGTTAAATGGCGGAATACATAATCGTTGATGAGTTTATCCATTGCTTTGCGGTCGGGAGGATTGATCAGGTCTACTTTGACATTGTATTTCGTCGCCAGCACTTTCTCAAAATCATCTGTGAAGATCTTAGTAGTCACCTCCAGGGTTTTATCATTCTTGTTGTGATTGATCTCAGTAACACTTACATAATAGGGGTGAGCTACTGCAAACAGGGCAACCGTGAGCCATTTAAATAGGGCAAATACCATTGAAACAATTATTTTCTGGAATACAAATCTGTGATTTATTTTGAATCGCTGTTGAGATAAAGCGTTAAACTTTATAAACGGCACGGTTTACATGGGAGATTTTGGCTTTTATTTCGGACTAGGCTGGGAACATATAATAAGTTGGGACGCACTGGATCATATTTTGTTCATTGCAGTGCTGGCAGCAATTTACTTATTAAAGGACTGGAAACAGGTATTGATCCTGGTAACAGCCTTTACGATCGGGCATTCGGTTACTCTTGTTTTAAGCGCGCTTGACATTATCAGGTTTCCCGACAACTGGGTAGAATTCCTCATCCCCTGTACAATCGTTTTCACAGCCATCACCAACCTCTTCCAGAAAGGATTTACTAAAAGAACGATCCGTATAAATTATGTGCTTGCCTTGTTGTTTGGTCTTATACATGGAATGGGGTTCGCCAACACGATCCGTTTTATGCTTGCAGAAGACCAACAAATTGGAATGGCACTTTTGGGATTTAATCTCGGACTGGAGGTAGGGCAGATTGTAATTGTTTCAATGTTATTATTGGTGGCCGAATTGTTCATCAATAAATTAAATGTTCCTCGCCGGGACTGGGTGATATTTGTATCAGCGGCGGTTTTCAGTCTCGCATTAAAAATTGCACTTGAAAGAATACCATAAAAGAATGTCTTTAATTAAACACAATACAATGAAAAGAATCCTTGTCGCATGTATCATGCTGCTTTCATCAACAGGCAGTATTGTATTTGCACAGAACCTTCAAAACAACCCGGGTTCAAACCACGGAAACAAGTTTGAGCAATTGGGAACAATACTCCCTGATCCAAATGAGTACAGAACTGCAAGTGGAGCACCGGGACCAAAGTACTGGCAACAGCGCATTGATTATGATATCAAATGCGAACTAGATGAACAGAACCTGAAGCTGACAGGAAGTGAAACGATCACTTACTACAATAATTCACCGGATGTGCTCACTTACCTCTGGTTCCAGATGGATGAGAACCAGCACAGTTCAGTGAACAATGCGAATTATCAAAACAGCAATACCATTCCTCGCCAGACAACTGATCGCCAGCTCGACAGATTGATTGAAAACCGTGGTGATAATGGTTTTGGATTTAATATCACAAAACTTACTGATGGTGCAGGAAAAGCATTGAAGTATACATTGAACAAAACAATGATGCGCGTTGAAATGCCAACACCATTAAAACCTGGTCAGAAATACATAATGAAAGTTGACTGGAATTATAAAATTCCAGATCGTATGACTCGTGGCGGAAGGGGCGGTTATGAATATTTCCCTGAAGATGGAAACCACCTGTTCACGATGGCGCAATTTTATCCGCGTCTTTGTGTGTACAGCGATAACCAGGGCTGGCAAAATCACCAGTTTACAGGACGTGGAGAATTTGCATTGACCTTTGGAAATTTTAAAGTGCAAATGACGGTACCAGCAGACCATGTTGTTGGATCAACAGGCGAATGTCTGAACTATGCAGCCAACCTTACTCCAACGCAAATGTCGCGCTGGCAGCGTGCGCAAACTTCCAAAGAACCTATTGAAATAGTAACGCTTGATGAAGCAAAAGCAGCAGAAAAGAAAAAAAGCAGCGCAAAAAAAACATGGATCTACAAAGCGGATAATGTGCGTGATTTCGCTTGGACTTCATCCAGAAAATTTGTGTGGGATGCAATGCCTGCAAATGTGGAAGGAAAAAAAGTGATGTGCATGAGCTTTTATGCTAAAGAAGCATACCCGATCTATCGCAAATATTCAACGAAAGCAGTTGCACATACCATCAAGACCTATTCAAAATTCACCATCCCCTATCCATATCCTGTTGCACAAAGTGTTGAAGCAGCTAACGGTATGGAATACCCGATGATTTGCTTTAACCCGGGGCGTGCGGAAAAAGATGGTTCTTACACCGAGGGTGCCAAGAACAGTGCAATCCTTGTTATTATTCACGAAGTAGGTCATAATTTCTTCCCGATGATCATCAACAGTGATGAACGTCAGTGGACATGGATGGATGAAGGTTTGAATACGTTTGTGGAATATCTCACAGAAGAATTGTGGGATAATAAATTCCCTGTTGAAAGAGGACCGGCATATAAAATCGTTGATTACATGAAATTGCCGAAGGACCAGCTTGAGCCAATCATGACCAATTCTGAGAATATTGTTGGCTTTGGACCAAATGCTTATTCAAAACCAGCAACGGGCCTGAACATTCTTCGTGAAACTGTAATGGGTCGCGAATTATTTGATTATGCATTTAAAGAATATGCACGCCGATGGGCCTTTAAACATCCAACACCTGCTGATCTCTTCCGCACACTTGAGGATGCAAGTGGTGAAGACCTTGACTGGTTCTGGAGAGGATGGTTCTTCAGTACCGAAACCAATGACCAGGCAATTGATACAGTAAAGTATTCAAGACCTGATGTTACAGCCGTTCCCAACATGCGCAATGACACAACTGTTCTTCGCAGACTTCCACGCGCAAACGTGAATGAATACGAAGACATTTCAAAAATCAGGAACAGGACAGATCGAAACATCACTTTCGAAGTTGACCGGGATACTTCACTGCGTGATTTTTACTGGAGATATGATCGTGGCCTGGAACCGTATGATTCGGCACAATACCCTGTAGTGCAGCGCGCACAGGCCGAACAACTTGATAATGCTTCTGCTCAGAAATATGCCGATAAACATTTTTATGAGATCACTGTCAGCAACAAGGGAGGACTTGTAATGCCGATCATTGTTGAGTGGACCTATAAAGATGGCACCAAAGAGATCGATCGCATACCAGCACAGGTATGGAGGTTAAATGAGAAGCGTGTAACCAAGGCATTTCTAAAGGACAAAGAAGTTGCTTCAGTAAAACTCGATCCAATGCGTGAAACTGCAGACATCGATGAATCCAACAATTCATGGGGCACGATTGCTGCACCATCACGATTCTCAGTTTTCAAACAAAAACAAAATGTGACACCTGCACCAGGAATCAACCCGATGCAGAAGGCTCAGGAAAAGAAAGGGTTTTAAGAGATAATTGATAAATAAAAAAGCCGCCCAGAGATGGGTGGCTTTTTTATTTCAAGATTTCAAAATTTCTAGATTTCAAGATTGGCTTCGGAAGAAAGTTTTAGGAAGTTATCAACCTAGCGACTTCTTTCAGGTAGCATTTTTTCAAAATATTTCCTGAAAAACAGCATGTGATATTCAACTGCATTTGACCAATAAG
>CAZCKF010000361.1:1243-4090 GCA_964499155.1 uncultured Chitinophagaceae bacterium | reverse complement strand
AAAACATCAGGCATTTTCATTATTGGTTGCGTTTATATTTAAATATTCAGAAGGCAGGCAACCCGAGATTGAGGAACTTGCATTGCAAACCTGGGGGATAGTTATTTTGCCCAAAGATTATGGCAACATTTTAATTAAACCGGAATCTTTTCGTGATAAGTTGACAGAATTGATCCAACCGATTGAATTAAATTTTCCGGAAGATCGGAATTTTTGTAAAAAATATTATGTACTAGCAAGTGATAAAACAAAAGCATTGTCTCTTTTATCACCAGATTTCCGTTCAGAAATAAGAAAAATTCTTGTAAAAGAATTTTATCTCGAAGTGTCGGGCAAATATTTAATCATTGGAAGTAAAAGAAATCTGAATAACAAAGACTTAATTGCTTTCGCAAGCTTTGTTTTTAATGTATCTGAATTGGAATACTAATTCCTGCAATGAAACCGAAATTTTTCAAAACGGCGAATGACTTTAGAGAATGGCTTGAAAAGAATCATTCCAAAAAAACAGAACTATTGGTGGGTTTTTATAAAGTCGATTCAGGAAAACCAAGTATTACTTACGATGAATCAGTAGAACAAGCTCTATGCTATGGCTGGATCGACGGTGTGAGGAAATCATTTGGTCCCGATAGTTACACAATGCGATTTACTCCGCGGAAACCAAAAAGCAACTGGAGTGCGATCAATGTTGAAAGAGTGAAAAAGCTACTCGCAAAAAAACTGATGCGTCCTGCAGGAATCGCTGCATATGAAAAATTGGATGATAAAAAAGTAAAAGTCTATTCCTACGAAAATGCTCCCACAGCCCTGGATGAAGTGGCTGAAAAAAAGATTAAAAAAAATAAAGCGGCCTGGGAATTTTATCAATCAACTCCTCCCTCTTATAAGAAAATGATCGCCTGGTGGATCAGCAATGCGAAGCAGGAAAAAACCAGGGAGAGCAGGTTGCAGAAGTTGATTGAAGCGTGTGAGAAGGGGAAGAGGTTGTAGAGAGAAAATGCAAAAGGCAAAGGGCAAAAAATCAAAATTTGAATATTTGAAAATTTGACGGAAGAGTTTTATGAATCGGACAATTCTTTACAATTCGAAATGATTTTTCGATGGAATTTGGGTATGCCCTCAAATTTTCAAATTTTCAAATCAGAAATCCCTTAACTTAATTAACGAGAACACCATTCATGCTGCACCTGAATTTTACGCCATTTCCCGAGCTGACCACAAAACGATTGCGCCTTCGGAAATTAACTCCCGCTGATGCACCAGATATTCTTGCGATTCGTTCCAATCCAAGTGTAAACACATTTCTTGATCGGGTACCACCAACAACCATACAGGATGTTGAAAGTTTCATTTCTAAAATATTAGCCAGTATTGAACAAAATGCAGCGCTGTATTGGGTGATCAGTTTGAAAGATGATCCCGTTGCAATAGGAACGATCGTTTACTGGAATGTTGAGAAAGAAAAAGACAAGGCCGAAATCGGTTTTGAATTACTCCCCGAATACCAGGGTCGCGGCATTATGAAAGAAGCACTGTGGAAAGTTTTTGAATATGGTTTTGACACAATGAAACTCCAGGTGATCGAAGGATGGGTTCATGCAAAAAATACCAAATCGATCCGCGTACTTGACCGGTTTCATTTCAAACGGGATTTCAATGCTGAGAATGCCGTTCCCAAAGAAGAACTGGATGGATTGTTGATTTTTTCATTACACAGTCCGCATAATCATTCCAACCCAACCCACACCATCCCAACAAATCCACTTACGTAGCGAATCTTGAAATCTTGAAATCTTGAAATCTTGAAATTTTGAAATTCCCCCCCCGGCGCGATTATTTTATAAGTTAATCCGGGTATAATTAAGGAACACTCACCCCTGCCCCTTATTTTTGAGCCAAATGCAAGTAACAGAGAATCAAATGGAAAAATTAATCGTGGAAAGATCAGTCGAGATCAATGCTCCGGTTACCCGTGTGTGGGAAGTATTAACTACCCCAAGCTATATTAAACAGTGGGATGACATTCCCGAAGGCTATGGAAATGAATCATTAAAGCTTGGCAGTGAAATTACCTGGCATATGCCTGGCGGCAAATTCTCGAAACTGACTGCGATTATTGTTGACCCGAATAAACTATTAAGGCTTTCTCTGTATGTCTCAAACTGGGAAGTAAAGCCGGCGCCTGATGAAGTCGCTTATACCTACACCCTTTCAGGTGATGGTGACAAGACCAATCTTTCCATAGAAATTGGTGATTTTAAAAAACTTCCGGATGGGGATGTATACTTTGAAGCTTCGGAAGAATTCGCAGAAACTTCTGCGGAAAAGATAAAGGACCTTGCTGAAAACAGCTAAGACAATTAATTATACTTCTACCTCGCATGGCTTATTACGATCTTTCAAAGGAAGAACGCGCTGCCTTGTCAGCCAGCATATCTGCAGATTGTGAAAAAGCTTTTAGCAAAGAAAAATACCCACCTCTTTTAAAATATTTCTCTGATCCGGATACTTATATCCGGAAAGCTGCCTACCTCTCGGTTGGAAAAATATTTGTTGCTCAAAAATCTCTGCAACAAAAAATTCTTCAAACGCTTGGTCGGTTATCTGAAGAAAAAGATGAGAAGATCAGGCAAACCGCCATCAATGCGGCTGGGGAAATAGGTAAAAAAGATTTTCAATCAGTCCAACATTTTTTTGACAAAGGACTTTCCGACAAACATCATTCGGTTAGAAATGCAGTGATTGGCTCGTTAAAAAAGATGGGAGAGGTCAATCCAAAGCCTGTTTTAAAATGGGCATCAGTCTACCTCAAACATCCTGATAAGGAAATCCGGAGAGAGATCT
>CAZCKF010000361.1:0-1181 GCA_964499155.1 uncultured Chitinophagaceae bacterium | reverse complement strand
AATTACGGGGCCGGAAGCATCCTGAAGACATTCTTCCACTTCTTAAACAGCTTGAATTTGATAACACTGCAAGGGTAAAAAATACACTTGTCCATGTTATTGGCCAGATCTCTTACAAAAAGGGTTGCCTTGAGAAAGTGATCGAGGATTTAAAATCATGGAAAAATCATGAGTTGGTGGGAGAAGCCATCGAAGAAATTATAGACGTCCATCACCGTTATCGAAATTTTGCAGAGCTTTCTCAGTCCGATGCAAAAAAATATATTCAACTGCATTTCCAATAATCCATTCATTAAGAATTGAGCTACATCGCATTTAATAATTGCATGGGTTCATTAAATTCAATTTTTACCCATCACCCAAAAGTTCTACTAAATGGGTATTGCATCATATGATTGAATGTATACCTTTAATCACTTACTAATCTTTCCTTACTAGCCCCGGACTCTTTTAATCAACCAAAACTAACGGTATGAAATCCTTTCTGCCTGGCAACTGCATTGCCACAAGCCGACCTTTCGTTCTATTTTTTATTCTCTGTTTTTCCAATTTCATTTTCAAACAAGTAGATGCACAAAATGTTGGTGTTGGTGAAACAGCACCCACATCACGATTAGATGTAAAAGGAACCGGAAATACTTCTTTATCCAGTTCATTCCAGATCCGTAACAGCACTAACAGTGTATTAATGAGAGTACTCGATGATGGAAGGTTGGGAATTAATACCGCTAATCCATTGGCAACATTTGAATTTACCTCTCCCAATTCATTCTCAGGAATTATTAATGGACCTGATCGCGTATTTGTTTCCTGGACCGAATTGGGAAGTTGGGTTGGTTATTTTGGTAGCTGGAGTGGAACAGGATTGGATGCTGATATTGGAACGGTTGATGTGAACTCAACCGGTAAATTCCATCTCGTTACACAGGCAACGCCAAGAGTGACTATTAACCCGGCTGGTTTGGTTGGTGTTGGTATCCAGGATCCATTATACAAAATGCATGTGCATGGTGATTTATTTGTAAATACAAGCCAGGGTAATTTAAAACTTGGATACCCCGGAAATGATAATCAGTGGCATTTCGCAACAATAGGTGGCGGTCAGGATTTGATGCTGCAATCCGTTGTGCCAGCTGGAACTATAACAACACGTATGATCCTTAAGCAAAATGGAAATGTTG
>CAZCKF010000360.1:1840-4108 GCA_964499155.1 uncultured Chitinophagaceae bacterium | reverse complement strand
GGAACCGGTATGGCATTTTATCGTAAGGCGGATGCCATGTATCATCACCCAAGGTGCTTTCACCTGCAAGTGCTGAAACAAACATATATGAAACAGAATCACCATCGGGATCTGTTGATGAAAAATTATACTGGAAATAATTGTTGTTGCAAAACACCAGCGGATAATCATTATTGGAAACAGGCGATGCGGAGATCTGTGCATCATATCCCGGTATAAAACATTCATAAGTAAAGCCTGTAAATCGCTTGTCAAACTTTTTGTTATAGGGCCTGATATTCGCAAACCCTTCCTCTTCTCTTTCACGACCAACATAAGTAACATAAAAACCCTCCTGGACGATGGGCAATTGAATGGTCAGTAAATAAGTTGACAGTTCGTAACATTCATCCTGCTGTGTGGGTGCACATCCATTTTGTGTTTGGGTAGTAGTATAGAAGCTGGCGATCTCTGCATTTTCCTTTAAAAGAAGCGGGTAATTAACAACACTTGAATTCAGGAAAAAATACAGTGGCACCCTCTGAGGCAGGGTACCGGGAGCAAAGCAATCCCTAAAAAGCTTTACCCATACCTGGTATTCATTTTTTTCAGGATTTACCTGGCGGACAAAACGGTAGGTAATTTCTCCCCCTGAAGTATAGTATTGTGAATAAACCTGTAAGCTTAATAGACTGAAGATCAGACCAATAAATACCTGTTTTAGTTGACTTGTAAGCATGTAAAACGGCGATAAAGATACATTTTTTAGTTGCTGCCTGACAACCCTCTAACATATTACACGTCAATAAATGATGCCCAGCTGTTTTGATTCTTGTTTTATTGGAATATTTTTGAATACGATGAGAAATCCAATCCTTGTGATTGCTGCTTTTTTGCTGCTTTCCACCACCACTTCGGCTCAACAGAACCAACAATTGCTGCTAAAAAATGGCAGCATTTCCACTGCCAGGAATATTGACCGTCAGCATATCGACAGATTTAATCAGAACGCTGAAAAATTTGCGGGTAAGCGATTCTCTATTATTCAATTCAGCCAGATACCTACCATTGATCAAAGGAAAATATTAGTAGAGTCAGGAATTGTTTTTCTTGAATATATCCCGAACAATGCCTGGTCTGTAAGCATATCAAAGGACATTGACATCAATGCAATTTCTCGCGCAGGTGTGCAATCACTGATTGAACTGAATGCCCGTCAGAAAATGCACCCGGCATTATTAAAACCCTTACCTCCTCCACATGCTGTAAGATCTGCAGGAACAGTTGATCTCTGGATTTCAGTTCCCTCAACCATGACCCTTGCAGAAGTTTATGGTGAACTCGTAAAAAGAAATTTTGAAATTCTTCCTTCTGATTTTTTGAAATACCAGGTAATTGCAGTCAGAGTTCCTGTAAACCAGGTTGAAACACTCGCACAACTTGGATTTGTACAATATGTTCAACCAGTACCTCCGGCTGATCAGCCGATCAACAATATGACGCGCACAAATGCACGCGCAAATATTTTGAATGCATCACCCACGGTTGGTGGAAGAAATTTAAGAGGGGAGGGCGTGGTCATTGGTATTGGGGATGATTCCGATCCCCAAACGCACGTGGATTTTACAGGACGTATCATTAACAATGCACCCATTGCTTACAGGTATCACGGTACCCACGTAGCAGGAATTACAGCAGGAGGTGGGATCAGAAACGAATTACACGCAGGTTTTGCACCTAAAAGTACCATCATCAGTCATGTTTTTTCCGGGGTGTTTTCAAATGCTGCAGCATATGTGCAGGATCATGGCATGGTGATCACAAATAATTCTTATGGTGCAATCATTGGTGATTGCTCTTACAATGGTTTATACGACCTCTATTCTCGCATACTCGATCTGCAGGCTTTTGAATTTCCGCATCTTCAACATGTATTTGCTGCAGGTAACAGCGGTTACAATACCTGTCTTCCTTACCCGACAGGATTTCGTACGGTACTTGGAAGTTATCAGTCAGCAAAAAACGTTCTCACAGTTGGTAACGCGTATGGAGACGGCGTATTATTTCCGCAATCAAGCCGAGGTCCGGTTCAGGATGGAAGAATAAAACCAGAGATTAATGCAACGGGTTCATTTATTCAATCAACCGTTCCGCCAAATAGTTCATATGGAAACAACACGGGTACAAGTATGGCAGCACCCTCTGCGTCAGGTGGGCTTGCATTAATGTACCAGCGATATCGTCAATTAAACGGAGGTGCCAATCCTCCGAGTGCTTTGATCAAAGCAT
>CAZCKF010000360.1:0-1830 GCA_964499155.1 uncultured Chitinophagaceae bacterium | reverse complement strand
GTGGACGTGACCAAGGAAATGATGGACCTGATTTCAGTCATGGTTTCGGATGGATGAACCTGTTGCGTTCAGTTGAGATGCTTGAGGGTAACCGTTATTTCGTTTCAACTTTGAATCAGGGAGCGAATAATGTTCACAACATAACAGTTCCTGCAAATTCAGCGCTATTAAAAGTAATGTTGTACTGGCATGATCCTGCAGCTTCAGTACTTGCATCACGCACACTTGTCAACGATCTCGATCTGGAAGTTCGGGATGCAGGAAATAATCTTACCCTTCCAAGAATCCTTGATACCGCAGCAGCAAACATTTTAATCACTGCAACAACCGGAGTGGATCATACAAATAATATTGAGCAGGTTACGATTGCAACTCCTGCAGCAGGAAATTATTCAGTCACGGTACGAGGCACAGCAATAACTACCAATCCACCACAGCAGTATTTTCTTGTCTATGATTTTCTTCCCATTGAAACGCGGCTGACAAACCCAATTGGTGGCGAAAAATTTATACCGGGTGAAACGATTTTGATCAGTTGGGATAGTTATGGTTCCCCTTCAAATGATTTTACGATTCAATATTCTCCTGACAGTGGAAGCAACTGGATTGATATCAATACTGCTGTTCCATCAGCATCTCATTATATCAATTGGGTGATTCCAAACGTAATGAGTGAGCGTGTACTGGTTCGAATTGCGCGTAATGGAACTTTACTTGCAGACACATCACTTGCATTCACCATTTCACCGGCTCCAACAGTTTCTTTGTCTGGAACACAGTGTGAAGGTTATGTATCTATTGACTGGACAGCTGTTGCCGGCGCCACTGATTATGAAGTAATGATGTTGCGCGGAGATGAAATGATTTCTGTCACAACAACAAACGCATTGACCTATTCATTTGCAGGTTTATCAAGAGATTCAACTTACTGGGTTACTGTTCGTGCAAGATTAAACGGCAAACCTGGCAGAAGAGGAATTGCTGTTTCAAGAATACCCGACAACGGAACATGTGCGGGTTCAATTTCAAACAATGATTTGAAAATGGATGCTTTGATTGCACCTGTGAGCGGAAGAAGATTTACATCTACAACGCTGTCACCTGCATCTGTGATCACTGCGCGCATTAAAAATCTGGATGATGCTGCAGTGAATAGTTTCAACATGTCCTATTCGATTAACGGTGGAGCATGGGTTAATCAATTGGTGAACACAGTTGTGGCAGGCGGTGCCACTTATACGCACACTTTCCCGGGTACAATTGATTTGTCTGCTGTTGGACAGACAGGGATAAGAATAGTGGTAAAAAATACAACAGCCGATCCAGTCGCCGCAAATGATACGTTAACGCGAATTATCAGGCATCTCGACAATCAACCCATTAATTTAACATCGGCGTTTGTTGACAATTTTGAAACAGCGGTTTCAAAAAGTTACCTGAATGCGACAATAGGAATTGATGGTGATGACAGGTATGACTTTTCGAATAATTCCGCTGTGGGAAGATTGCGCACCTTCCTGAATTCAGGTATGGCCTATTCAGGTTCTAAAGCATTGACACTTGATGCTGACAGGTATTATCCGGCGGGAAATATAAATTTTGTTTCAGGTACATTCAACCTGGCTTCATATAATGCAGCCACCAATGATCTTCGTTTACAGTTCAGGTTTAATAATCATGGACAAACTTCGAATTCAAATAACCGTGTATGGATCCGTGGAAATGATACACAATCGTGGGTTGAGGTTTATAACCTGGATGTAAACCAGGAAGATCCCGGAATTTTCAAATCTTCATCAAGTATAGAAATTGCTGACTTTCTTACTGCCA
>CAZCKF010000359.1:0-4111 GCA_964499155.1 uncultured Chitinophagaceae bacterium | reverse complement strand
GGAGACATAGAAAGAAGCACAAAGCTATAGATAAGATAGAATTAAAAAATAGCGTACGGTTTTACACCGCACGTTATTTTTTTATATTAGTACGATTTATGCCGCAGGATGCGTAATGTATTTCACCAATCTCCTCTTAGCGATAGGCAACAAAGTTTCATCGACAGGGAATTCCAATTCTGTTTCAATCGAATAGACAGCAGGATTGGGAAGATCTGTACGATGGCGGATCAATTCTGATTTTATGCTTTCGTATGTATTTGCCATGTTGCGGTGCCAGTGATCCACATACAATGTTTTGATCGACCTGTATTTTTCATCATGCTTTTCAAAAAATGACATGCGATAATAATAAACGCGCGTGCTGTTCTTAGGTTGTGACAGGAAAAAATATCCTTCGTTTGTATCAAGCGGAATAATTCCCACAGGAGTAATCGTCATTTTATCTTCAACGAATTCATAGATCTCTGTTCCATTGCTGATGGTTGTCTTGATGGTATTTGCTGAATAGTTGATGATCTCTTCCAGCTCCTGCATCAATTCATCGTCCTGGATCATTTGTTCATACAGCAACTGGATCTTTTCCATTTGCATTCCGGTGAGCTTTTTGGGGAAATGCTCCTGCAAGTACTTTTTGTTTTCGCGGAAGGCGACAATATTATGGTAATGGAAAATGATGTCTGACAGTTGGGGATAGAGGCGGTTTTCGTTAAAGGCCTTGTTCACTTCCTGCAAATAGGCGAGGAGTGTGTATTTCTTTAATTCGAAATCAATATAGCCTTCAGCAAACCAGGTTTCGGACAGATTTTTCATGACGCTTGTTTTGGATATTGTCAACTAATTTAAAAAAAGTATACCAAATGGGAAAGTATACTTACAGATAGATTTATTGTATCCCTTGGGGTTTAAACGAAATTTTAGTATTAACATAGCATGTACGATGTACGATAGACGATGTACGAGGTCGTTTATTGTCGAAATTTTAAGGCTGATCTGTAAATCATGAATGCCAGTATAACCTTTTTTATTACGTTGCAGCCCCGGTTCGCGGGATAACAAGAAACAAGAAACAAGAAACGAGAAACCAAAACATAACGAGTAACCATGCGCATACGCCTAATTATCATTACACTGTTCTTTTTATCGCTATTCACTTCCTGTTCCACTACTTATTATATCGTAAGGCACGCTGAAAAATCAGGAGAAATGTCGCAGGATCCTCCTTTGACTGAACAAGGTAAACAACGAGCACAAATGCTTGCCACTATCCTGTCAAAAAATAATATCCGTTCCATTTATTCCACAAATTTTATTCGGAGCAGACATACTGCGCAACCATTGGCAGACAAGGAACAATTACCCATGATGATCTACCGAATGGATTCTCTTGATCATTATATATCAAGATGGAAAGAGAGCAGGGGCAACATGTTAATCGTAGGACACTCAAATACTGTTGATGACCTGGTGAAAAAAATGACAGGTGTGGATCATGTTGGAGGTGATTTGAAGGACTCCGAATACGATAATTTATTTATTATTAAAAGAACAGGGAAAAAATACAAATACAGCAGATTACAATTCACCCAGCAAGGCCTTATGCAATGATTTTAAAAGAATATGAGAACAACCACCAAATTAAAAAAGATTCTTACCGACAACACAATTGGTGTTTCGCTGACAGAAGGCGAGTGGCATCTCACGGTGATAAATATGAAGGAAATGAAACGGAGTAATTTTTCTTCAACATCGTTTTCCAAAGTAGTGGATAATGCCTTTAAAAATCTAAAGCCAAATAAGAGAGGCGAGAGGCGAGAAGCAAGGGGCGATTGATTCCGCAAAAAACAAGCTCTTACGCATATTTAGAAACTGTACAATATATACAAAATCTTAAATCTTAAATCTAACTTCTTAAATTTTTAGAAGTCTCTGTCTGCATTAAAATTCTCCAACTCATTTGCCACTGCAGTGAGGAAAGTAGCTCCTAACGATCCATCAACAATTCTGTGGTCGTAGGATAATGAGAGATACATCATGTGACGAATTGCAATGCTGTCACCCTGGGGAGTTTCAACAACAACTGCGCGTTTTTTAATGGCGCCAACAGCGAGTATGGCAACCTGGGGCTGATTGATGATGGGTGTTCCCATCAGGCTGCCAAAAGTGCCCACATTAGTAAGAGTAAATGTACCGCCTGCAGTATCATCAGCTTTTAATTTTCCGTTGCGAGCATTGTCTGCAAGTGAATTCACCTGCTTGGCAAGGCCAACGAGATTGAGCTGGTCTGCATTGCGAATAACAGGCACAATAAGATTGCCGGATGGTAAAGCGGTTGCCATTCCGATATTGATGTCTTTTTTCACAATGATCTTATCGCCATCCACTGAACTGTTCACGAGCGGGAAACGCTTAATGCATCTGACAACTGCTTCAACAAACAGCGGAGTGAATGTGATCTTGGTACCTTCTCTTTTTTCAAAATCTTTTTTCACCCTGTCGCGCCACATAACGAGATTGGAAACATCAGCTTCGGTAAAACTGGTGACATGTGGACTAGTATGTTTGCTGCGCACCATATGATCTGCGATCAGCTTGCGCATGCGATCCATTTCAATGATCTCAACATTGCCCTGGTATTGCGGAACAGAAGTTTGTTCAACCTTAGAAGCCGGGATCACCATCATTTCTCCCTGGCTCGTTTCGCGTTGTGGTTGCTGCACCTTACCAGACCTGCGATCATTTACATATTGAAGTATATCTCTTTTGGTAACCCGACCCTCATTACCGGTACCTGGAATTTTCTCCAGTTCTGTCATGCTCACCGATTCACTCGCTGCAATATTAAATACAAGCGGCGAATAAAAACGGTTGCCATTGCTGCTGCCCTGTGAACCATTTGTTGAAGTCGAGCGTGTTTCGTACACTGCTTCGGTGTATTGCTTTTCTTCTTTTACAGATGTTTGGTGTTGAACCTGTGGTTGTGCTGGTTGAGGCGGTCTCTGTTGAGCGGGTTGATCAGCGGAAGTCCTGATCCTGGCAATTACAGTTCCAATGTGAACTACATCATTTTACTTAAAAAGAATTTCGTCAACAGTTCCTTCGTCAGTTGATGGAACATCGATTTCAACTTTATCAGTGCCAATCTCCAAAAGTGTTTCATCCATTTTTATGAAATCACCTGATTTTTTATGCCATTTTAAAATTGTGGCCTCCATGATGCTTTCGCCCATTTTGGGCATGACTAAGTCGACAATCGCCATAAGGCGCAAATATAGGATTTAGGCTTCAAGCATCAGGCTTCAGGCTTCAAGTGAAATATCAGGAAGCACTATTAATTGGCTATTTGACCTCCTTTTTTATAAACTGTCTCAATAAATTCAATGCGGTCAATGCGGTGACTTCGATATTCCGGTCACGATCGTATCTGAAATGATACTGTTTTGCAATTATTTTTTCTTTGTTTCCTACCCCAATCCAGACGGTACCCACGGGTTTGTATTTGGTTCCGCCATCAGGGCCCATGATTCCTGAAGTGGCGACTGCATAATCAACATCCAGTTCTTCAAGAGCACCTGCTACCATTTGTGTGACCGTTTCTTCACTAACCGCTCCTTTTTCGGCAATGGTTGAGTGTTCAACTCCAAGCACATTTTCTTTTACTGTATTTGCATAGCTGACAATTCCTCCTTTATAGGTTGAAGATGAACCTGAATGACGCGTCAGCAAATGAGCGATGTATCCACCTGTACAGCTTTCGGCCGAACCTACGAATGCATTTTGTTCCTTCAACAATTTTCCAATCGATTGTTCAAGCGATTCATCAACATCGGTAACCATGTGCGGCTTGACAATTGACTTCAGTTCATCAAATTTTACATCCAATTTTTTTGCAATCGAATCATCACCTTCGGCAGTTAACCTCAGTCTCACCATTCCGAAAGCAGGTAAATAAGCGAGACTTATTTGTTCAGGTAAATTTTTTTCGAAATCAACAAGCATTTCAGCAATAAATGATTCACCCTGTCCTGCAGTTAATAATGTACGGTGGTGTATTTCCGGGAGTTTGATTTTATTTTTTAAAAATTTAGTTACATGATCAGTGAAGATGCCC
>CAZCKF010000358.1:0-4139 GCA_964499155.1 uncultured Chitinophagaceae bacterium | reverse complement strand
CACGTGTACCGATGGATAAATATTGAGCAAGCACGGTAAGTGGATAAGCATCAGGATGATATTCTTCCACTGTTGGCCATACCATATTCAATTCAGGAAGACGTGCGAAATTATCTTCGTGATAGAGTTTGATACTTTCTTTTACAACACCTGGACGCTTCTGAAGTTTTGGAACAGGTTCACCGCGTTTGATCTCTGAAAAATATTTCTGTACCCATTTTTTTGCCTGCACCGGGTCAAAATCACCGGCAACAACGAGCGTTACATTATTCGGCACATACCAACGGCGGAAAAATTCTTTTACATCTTCCAGTTCCGCGTTTTGAAGATCTTCCAGTGATCCGATCACCTGCCAGTTATAAGGATGATCTTCAGGATAAATATGTTTATCGATCACATAAGATGTATGACCATAAGGAACGTTGTCAACTCCCTGTCGTTTTTCATTTTTTACAACCTGTTTTTCTTTCGCGAGCACCGGTTCTGTAACGGTATTGATGAACCAGCCGAGTTTATCCGCTTCAGCCCACAACATTTTTTCAAGAGCATCCTTTGGAACGGTCTGCAGGTAATTTGTGCGATCGCGACTGGTAGATCCATTTGCACCGGAACCACCAATGCGCGCACTCAACTGATCCAGTCCTCCCTTTCCTAAATTTTCTGATTCCAAAAACAGCAGGTGCTCAAATAGATGCGCAAATCCTGTTCTGCCAGCTTTTTCGCGTGCTGATCCAACATGAGCGGTCAATGAAACTGCTACAACCGGGTCAGATCTGTCAATATGAAAGATCACCTGCAAACCATTGGGCAGCACAAATTTTTCGTAATCAATTTTAAAACTCGGCGTGGTCTGGGATTGGGCAACAGCAGCAATCAATACAAGGGCAAACAACAGGTATCGCTGAAAAGATTTCATAGATGATTTTTGAGAGGTATAATTTACGAAAAGAATAATTACACGCCTGCCTGCCGAAGCCATGCGAAGGCAGGAATTAGGACGAATTACACGAATTGGGGAAATCAAGAAGAGAAAGAGAAACAGAAAGAGAAAGAGGGTGTTCGAATAAGGTAACCTGTACGAAAAGCTTTAAACGTATCCCCGCCTTCGCTTCGCTACGGACGGGCAGGCGTGAAATCCGTTTTAATCCGTGTAATCAAACTACATGCCCATATACGGATCCAACACAATATTATAAATCCAATTCTTAGAGATCGCTGTGTCCTTTCTGAATCTAAATATGGTATCTGTATCTGGTTTGAAAACCTTCCTGCTGAATTTCGGTCTCCACTCGAGCCGGTGTAATACAGTTACTTTTTCGGAATTATACACTTCACCAGGTAAATAAAATACAACACTGCTGTCCTTATTTACAAAAAAGGCTTCGATCTTCTCTTTGCCGATCTGGTTGAAAACATTGAAGAGGGGTTGATACACACCTGGCGGATATGACTTCCTGATAGCACTGTCTGTATGCGCAGGGTCAGGCGCGTCGATTACATGAACCCTGTAGCCATTGTCAAAATTCCATGCAGAAGAAATCATCAGGTTTTCAAGTTTGTCCTTGTTCTTTTTATGATTAAGTAATGTATCAAAATTGTTCATGATGATCTGGTGTGCACTGTCAAAAAGTGGTAGGTCCTTTACGATCTCCTGCTTTACTCTTGATGTGTTGAGAATTTCCTGGAACTCCTGTGCATCATGACCATTGCAGCTTATGAAAATAAATGTGCAGATCAGTAAGGTAATGTAATTGAAAATTTTCATTTAATAAATTCTAAGCATAAAGATTAGTGGGCAAATTAATTCAAAGCTTTTATTCGAATTCCTTTTGATCAAGTTTTTTAAATGAAGTAACTGTGTTGGTTCTGGTTTCCTTCAGTGAAAAACTATCTTCTGATATTGCAATAATATTAAAATTGGATTGAACAGAGTTAACTTCTATTGTTAGTTTATTCTCATCTTTTTTAAAAAAATATTTCCCTGAATAGGATTGACCAAACGATCTTCCTTTATAATACATCTCAACTTTAAAAGAATCATTTTTGAAAAAGGTAAGCTTATCCTGGAATTTTCCATTTTGATTAGCCTTAACCTGGTTTGATGTCCACGGTGCGCTCTGAAGAATTTCCAGCGTTTCATTTTTGCTCGTACATGAAACGATAAAAACCAAAAAGAGAATAAGAAAACAAAGGAGTCTTTTCATATTAACCCTGGTAAAAGATTTAGAGTGATTTGTTTAATAAATTTTGAATTACCACCGAGATCAGATTTCTCGTAATATACCTAATTTCATCAGCTCAAAAATTGACGGGGATGGGATGTCATCGTGTGATTCTTTACTTAGCTTCTAAATTTTCTTTTATGAATACCAGCGCACAATCCTTTCTTCATGAATTAAATGCCGAGTACAAGGCAACACGAAATTGTCTTGAAAGAATTCCAGAAACATTATTTGAATATAAGCCTCACCCCAAATCCATGAATCTCGGTTATCTGAGCCTGCTTGTTGCAGAAATTCCTTTGTGGATCAAACATATGATCACTGACGGAGAAATCGATTTCGCCACGTTCAAACATTTTACGCCAAAAACAAACGGAGAGCTGGTAAATCATTTTGAAGACAACATGAAAGCTGCCCGTGCAGCACTTGCAGAAACGAATGATGAAAAATTGCAAGAGCCTTTTACTTTGAAAGCAAATGGCCAGGTATTGTATACTTCTCCAAGAGTGGTTGATATTGGAGTTACGCTCAATCATTGGGTACATCACAGGGGTCAGCTTACGGTGTACATGCGATTGAATGATATTGCAGTGCCGTCAATTTATGGGCCGTCAGCGGATGATAAGACGTTTGCGGTTCCTAAATAATGAAACGATTATAACACAGATTAAGACGGATTTCACGGATATCCTTAAAAGTATTCGAGGATACCTTATTTAATCGAAGTGTTTTCTCTTTTCTCTTCCTCTTTCAGTTTCTATATTTGATAACACCGATTAAGCAGTTTACACACTTGCCTGTCTGTAGTGTTACGGAAGCGGGATACGTTTAAAAATTATTTGAAGAGGTACTCATCCTGTAATCCTTAACCAATCCTTTAATCCTATTTCCTACAACGTCAGCACTATTTTCCCTTTATGTTCCCCTCTTTCGAAAATCTTAAAAGCCTCAACAATTTCTTCAAGTTTGTAGGGTCCGTCGATCACACATTTCAATTTGCCTGACTGGTATAATTCATTCATGTATCCGAGGTCTTTGTTGACCTTAAGCATCACGAGCTTAAATTTTTTCTTTCCTGTTAATTTATAGATCGGTCCAATTGCAAGATTTAAAAACAAGCGGCCAATATCACCTCCGACTGTTGCATAGATCCCTTGCGGTGTTAATGCTCTCGCATAGTGATTGATTGGTCGATTTGTTTTAGCATCGAGGATGAGATCATACTGCTTACCATTTTTGGTAAAATCTTCTTTTTGATAATCAATTACATGATCAAAACCAAGGTCGCGCATCATTTGCAATTTGCCTGCATTATCAACACCGGTTACTTCAACATTCTCAAATGTTTTTGCAATTTGAACACCGAATGTTCCAACACCGCCACCAGCCCCGTTGATCAAAATTTTTTGACCTGGTCTTAGTTTTCCTGCATCGATTAAACCCTGCACAGCAAGCATGCCTGCCTGTGGAATTGCTGCGGCATCGATAAAACTCATTGTCGGAATTTTTTTCTCCAGTTTTTTCTCAGATGCACAAACATATTCTGCAAATCCACCCCATTTGCCACTAAGGTCACCGAATACTTCATCACCGACTTTAAACTTTGTAACAGTTTTGCCGACAGCTTCAATTGTCCCTGCAATATCAGATCCCAAAATTTTAATCTTTGGTCCGGGATTTCCAACAAAAACGCTCATCAATTTGGGTTGCCCAATGATGTTTCCCGAATCCCAATCATTGATTGAATCGGCATTCACCTTTAATTGGACTTCATCATCCTTTGGAACCGGCTTGTCGATTTCGGTGAAATGTAATTTTTCAGGTCCGCCGTACGAAGTGTAAATAACTGCTTTCAAATTAATGGTGGTTAAACGGATGACGGATGAAAACCGGAGATATTTTAAGTATTTCTATTGC
>CAZCKF010000357.1:0-4159 GCA_964499155.1 uncultured Chitinophagaceae bacterium | reverse complement strand
GGAATGGATTTGATCCAATCTTTTCTCCAAAAAAATAAAAACCGCAGATCATGGTGGCGAGTGCAAACTGCGCAAAACTGATAACGGTCATTACAGGGCCTTCCCATTTTCCAGAACGGAAAATTAAAATTCCACCGAGCACGGCGTGCCACAAACTCCATAACAAAAAGCTTCCCTCCTGTCCTTCCCAGAAACATGCAAGCAAATATTTTCCCTCCAGTGAACGGGAACTATGCTGCCATGCATATTTATATTCAAATAGATGGTTGCTTATGATGTAAAAAAGTATCCCAAATATTGCAAAGACGGAGACGATCTCGAGTATAAAAAAAACGCGTGCAAGTTTTTTCCAGGACGCAATTTGACTTTCAGTATTTGATCGCGATGATTTAAAATAACTGAAAGTGGCGGCAAGTGATGCAACAAGAGACAGCGTTATAAAAAAATGGCCCAGTTGCCCGGGCAGAAGATTTTCACCTGAATAATCCATGCTTACCTGGTGGTTTTGTCGGTTTCCTCAATTGTATAAGAGCCTGAATCTTTTGGTGCATTAATATTGTCCTTGTATTTCGAAGGACATTTCATCAGCAACCGGGTGCATTCAAAATATCCATCTCGCATATATCCATTCAGGTCAAGCCCTTCACTCTTTTCAATGTCCGGTGGTTTTGCATCATTGTACACAACTTTTGAACGATTGCCCTTTCGGTCAACTGCGTAAAAAATGGTTTTATTTGGATCTTTTAACTGATCGTATTCAACCTTTGCTGTAGTGTCCAGTTTTACTTTCACCACAACAAACTCACCGTTTTTCTTCTTAGCTGTTTCAAAAGTTTCGTAAGTAGAAAGATCCTTTACAAAAAATGAAAGCCCTGCAATTCCAGCAGCAATCAGTATCAATAAAGCGATGTGGATCTTTTTCATAAATGCGGGGCAAAGTTAAGAAAAGGAGGGCATGATTGGTTAAGGATTACAGGATTTCAGGATGGTTAAGGATTATAAAAATTTTGAAGAAACAAGCAAAAAACAAGGCCATTCGAAAAAAAATTATCCCCCAGGATTTATGGACCAGAAATAAAAGCTTCAACACATTCAGGGTGATACTCATAGCTCTAAATTCTCGCAGCCCTCGAAGCTCACGGCTCGAAGCTTAGAGAGATATTTTGCATTAATCGCTCCCACCCTAACTTGCATCCCGTTTTAAAAAGAACAGAATGATCGATTTAACGGGGTTTGATCCAAACAGCGTTGGAAATCCCAACAACAATATTTTCGGTTTGCCTTTTTCAGAAGAAGATTCAAGGGTGATTATCCTTCCTGTACCCTGGGAAGTTACTGTGAGTTATGGCGCTGGTACGGCAAGGGCTGCTGACCACATTTTTAAAGCTTCATTCCAGGTGGATCTTTTTGATCCCGAAATGCCGGATGGCTGGAAACAGGGATTTTACATGCGCCCCCCGGATAAAAAGGTGTTGATGAAAAGTGATTACCTGCGAAAGGAAGCAGAACTGTACATCGATTATATTTCCCAGGGTGAGCTGGTGGAGAATAACCAGTTCATGACAAAAACTTTGAAAGAGGTAAATGAGGGGAGTCTCTATTTAAATACCTGGGTATATGAACAAACAAGCGCCTTGCTGAATAAGGGCAAACTTGTTGGATTGCTGGGTGGCGATCACAGCACACCATTTGGTTTTTTTAAAGCGCTTGGAGAAAAGTTTGGTGATTTTGGCATTCTTCAAATTGATGCGCATTGTGATTTACGCGAAGAATATGAAGGATTTGTTTACTCGCACGCGAGTGTGATGTACAACACCCTTCGCGAAATTGATGCAGTTAAAAAAATTGTGCAGGTTGGAATTCGTGATTATTCACAAGGTGAATTTGAATTTATCCAACAAAACCCGGACAGGTTACAAACATTTTTTGATAAGGATATCAAGGAGAGACAATACGAGGGTGGATGTTGGAAAGACACAGTTGATGAAATCATAAGCAGTCTTCCAGATAAAGTACACATCAGCTTTGATATCGATGGACTTGATCCAAAGCTTGCACCCAATTCTGGTACACCTGTTTCCGGCGGATTTGAGACTGGTGAAATATATTACCTCCTTAAAAAATTAGCAGCAAGTAAAAAATCAATTATTGGATTTGATCTGAATGAAGTGGGCACAGGTGAAAGTGACTGGGATGCGAATGTGGGTGCTCGCATGCTGTTCAAGTTATGTAATTTGATGGTGAGAGCAAACCCGGTCTGACGCAAGGTACAAGATACAAGCTCCAAGGTTCAAATTGCTTCGTAGCAGAGTTTTCAAAATAATCAATGGACATTGAACGAATTTGAAATTTCAGCAACAATGAGATTCGAACTTGTATTGAAAAATGAGAAGATCAGGTCATACAACAGAATGATGTGGATGACCATAGTTCTGAATCTTGTTGCACTTACTTATTACGGTTATCAAAATAAAGGAGAGATCAAATGGCCGTTTATTATTTTAGGGCTCGCTCTTATTCACATTATCATCAAGTTTTTTTATAAAAAGAAATTGGGCTTTGAATTCATCCTCTCCTACACAATTATTGCCTGGGCATCATGGGGCTTTTATGCAATTGCGATCCTTATTGCTGCTTTACTTGTATTGTATTTGATTGCAATACGAAAAATGACTGCGGTATTTTCATCAGAAATAATACATTATCCTTCTTTTCCTGCAAGGAGAATTGAATGGGATGAGCTAAGCAATGTTGTATTAAAAGACAGGTTTCTTACCATTGATTTTAAGAACAACAGGATCATCCAGCATCATATAATAAATGATGAAAATGATTATGACCTTGACGAAAGTGCGTTTAATCAATTTTGCCGCGGGCAGCTACAGATTAAACTGTACAAGCCTGAATAATCGCCTGAAAAAGCTGACCTTTGCGGGTCGTGAATTATTCTCCATTCATATTATATTCTGACGGGAAGGGAAACATTTTTGAAGACACTTCTCTTTTTGCAACTGGACGACACGGTTGGGATGCTGTACCCGTTGAAGATGATGAATGGATTCCATTACCTGATGGCGGACAATTGTATGAATTGCCGGGACGAAGGGGCATTGGAATAGATGTAAGAACAGGAGAAATGAGGCTTTGCGAAAAAGGATGGGCAGTGGCTGCATTTATTCCACCAGCGCATACTGGTCTGTATCTCGCAGCATATGAAACATCACCAGGTGCTCCCACTCTTCCTCTCTTTTGTTATACTGCCGCAGGATGGATTGACGGGAAATTTGTTGTACCTGCAGTGAGAATTGAAAATGACATTCGCCAGGAATCAGCAGGTTTTGATCATGGAAAAGTTGAATCAGGTGTTCAACAATTAATCACTTCATACCCGCACAACAGGCTTGTTGCTCATCTCGCAAACAATTGTGCACTCACGTATCATTGTCCGGCAGCGAGAAATTTTTTTATGGGAAGATGGGAATGTCCCGTTCCAACCTCTCCCGCATGCAATGCTAATTGTATTGGCTGCATTTCGTTTCAACCCATTGAAGAATCCATCGTTTCAACACAGGACAGGCTAACTTTCAAACCAACTGCAGAAGAAATTATTGAATTCACTGTGCCGCATCTTGAATCAGCACCATTTCCAATTGTAAGTTTCGGACAGGGATGTGAAGGTGAACCTCTTTTAATGTGGGAGACCATTCGTGATTCCATAATTGAGATCAGGAAGCATACACAAAAAGGAAGCATTAATATTAATACGAACGGGTCCCGACCTGATGCGGTGCGTGTATTATGTGAAGCAGGATTGAACAGCATTCGTGTAAGTACAAATTCTGCACGGAGTGAAATTTATATGCCTTACTACAGGCCAAATAATTATGTGTTTGAGGATATTGTTGAGAGTTTAAAAGTTGTAACAAGTTATAGCGGATGGACATCCATTAATTATTTTGTTTTCCCCGGCATGACAGACAGTGTTGCAGAATATGAAGCATTGCGACAATTGATTTCGAGTACGGGATTAAAAATGATCCAGTGGAGAAATTTTAATATTGATCCTGACTGGTACCTGGGAAAAATTGGTGTGAATGATACAGGAGAATCGATTGGTGTTAAAAACATGATGCAATTACTGAAAGAAGAATTCCCATCA
>CAZCKF010000356.1:0-4167 GCA_964499155.1 uncultured Chitinophagaceae bacterium | reverse complement strand
CACGTTACCGATTGGTATCCTGACAATGCAGGTGGTAACGGGCAGGACCTCGATTCAAATCTTTGGGGCAGCATTTTGCGCATCGATGTGAATCACGGTAATCCCTATGCGATTCCGCGCGACAATCCTTTTGTCGGCAAAACAGAATTTGATGAAGTGTGGGCATTTGGTTTCAGAAATCCATATCGTATGTCATTTGACATGGGAGGCGGCGGAAAATTATTTGCCGGTGATGCAGGACAGGTATTGTATGAAGAGATCAGCATCGTTGAGAAGGGAGGCAACTACGGATGGAATGTAAAAGAAGGAACACATTGTTTTGATGCAGAGAATCCGAGAGTGGAAGCAGCAGATTGTCCTGATAGAGATAATCGCGGGAGGAAACTCATTGATCCTGTCATTGAGATGAGAAACTTCCAGCATCCTGAAGGTGGTCGTGCAACAACAATCATCGGCGGTCATGTGTATCGCGGCGATGCAATCGACAAATGGGATGGCAAATACATTTTCGGAACATTCTCACAAACTCCAGGTGTAACCAATGCAGAAATATTTATTTCAAAACCATCTGGTGGTGGCAGGCTGTGGGATTTCGAAGAAATTATTTTCAAGGATCGTCCGAATGATATTGGAATGTATCTGAAAGGATTTGGGCAGGATTTGAAGGGTGAAGTGTATCTAACTACTTCAATGATTGCAGGGCCTTCGGGGAATAGTGGGCAGCTTTGGAAGATAGTTCCGGTCAGGAGTGGAGATCATGAAGAAGATGATGATAACTAAATTGTAGGCTTCAAGTTTAGGCTTCAGGCATCAAGGAACTAAACAAGGCTTCGCCATCAGCATTGTATTAAAAATCGAAAAAAGGAAAAGTCATTTCGTGTTTGAAAATCTTCAAGTTCGAAATGACTTTTCAATTTTATAGAATCAATGGATAAAGTTGGTGGCGTAGCCTGGCAGAATGTCTTGAAGCCTGATGCCTGAAGCCTAACATAAAGCTAACACTGCATACACTTTCCTACCACCAACACATCCGGTAATTTCGACAAATGAAAACTACGCAAGAATCAATTCCCCTGTTCTCCTCACAGGCCGACCTGCTCACAATGTTCTCCACTTACGATGTCGCCGAAATCATGGGCGGCATTTATGGTGATGGATTCATTGCAAAAAAAGGTGCGTTCACGCGCGAGTGGGTCGAGCAATTGCATGAAGATGTGATGATCGCATATGAAGATGCACTGAAACGCGAAGGTGGTGCAGTTGGCCGCGGACCGAAAAGACATTATGTTGAAATACATCCGGAAGACATCCGTGGTTTCGTTGATCTGTGCATGCATCCGTGGGTGATGGCTGTTTGTTATGCTGTACTCGGTCCAGAATATAAAATTGTTGAAATCGGATTTGATGTTCCGAATCCTGGTGCAATGGATCAACCCTGGCATCGTGATTTTGCTGCACCGCCGGATACGATCGACGGACGAAGATTGAATTCACTTGCATTTAATCTCACAACAGTTGATGTGGAAGACAACATGGGACCGTTTGAAATCGCACCGGGTACACAATGGGATCTGCCAATCGGTTTTCAACACGAAATGTTCCCGCCAAAAGATTTGTATTCACGATATATCGAACGTGCACAAAAAAAATTACCGAAGATGGGTGACATCTCTGCACGTTCTGCACTCACCATCCATCGTGGCACTGCAAACAAATCAAACAAAGCGCGACCCGCGCTTGTACTTGGTGTTGATGCTCCGGGAGCGATCAATCACGAGAGACATGATCTGCAATTGACAAAAAAGTTTTTTAAAACATTGCCGCAAGATTTGAAAGATCATCTCACATATCGACTTGTCGATGAACTTGAGCCGATAGTTCAGGCACATTCCATTGAAGGATTAATGATGGGAGAAGCCTGAGTGAATTTTTGATTTTTGGTTTTTGATTTTTGATTTCTTTAGGTCGAACATTCTTTACCGATAGTAAAAGGTTTTAGTCGAAGTTTTGTTTCATGCAACGGCGCAACGATTTGCCACGAACGCAATGTTTAATACCCAACTAATTTGAAGTTTGTTCTTTACTGTAAAACATTTTCTTGTTGCGTCGTTGCGTGAAACTTTTCGCATTAAACCTGTTTCAAATTCTTTGTGACTCTTCGACCTAAAGAATCTTGAAATCTTGAAATCATTGAAATCTTGAAATGTTCAGACTGTATCATTATCGAACACTCTCCGTCCTGAAACGAACACCTTCGTACATTACATCATAGCAAACTACCTGGAAATCACGGCCTAGCATCTTGGCACCATTCTGCCTTGTTTTTTGTGTCAGCTCACCTTAACCAGCACTATGATCCGCAACTTCTTCAAAGTCGCCTTCCGCAACATCATGCGGAATAAGGCATTTTCAGCTATCAACATTATTGGACTTGCTATTGGAATGGCCTGCGCACTTCTGATCTTTTTGTTTGTAAAAGATGAAAAGAGCTATGATAAATTTCATGCAAACCATGATCGCGTTTACAGGCTGGTAAAAGATTTCATCAATGATGATGGAAGTAAAATTCCTGATGCAACAAGTACGGGCCCGATCGCACACGCGATGCAGCGGGAATTGCCGGAAGTGGAAGCCGTGACAAGATTATTTCCATCCTGGGGCGGAACATGGCTGGTGAAGTATGGTAATAAGAAAATTTCGGAGGACAAGGTCTGGCGAGTGGACAGCAATTTCCTCGATGTGCTTACTTATCCAATTCTTGCAGGTAACAAAAAAAATCCGCTGGCTGATGTGAATTCAGTTGTGATCTCGGAGCGAGTTGCAAAAAAATATTTTGGTAACACAGATCCAACTGGAAAGACGCTTGAATTTGATCCGGGTGGTCCAATGACGGTAACAGCAGTGGTGGAAGTTCCATCGAACTCACACCTTGAATTTGATTTCCTCATGTCGTGGAATCAACTGGGACCAGGCATTAACACGAGTTGGGGTGGTTATAACAATTACACTTATGTGCGACTGAAGCAAGGCACAAACGAAATTGCATTTACTAAAAAAGTACAGGACCTGTTTGACCGCAGTGTTGAGGAAGACCAGAAATTCAGCATCTGGTACCTGCAGCCTGTTGCAGATATACATCTTACATCAAAACTCAAATGGGAACTCAAACCAAACAGCGATAAATTATATGTATATGTTTTCACCATCATTGGTTTGTTCATCGTAGTAATCGCAGCGATCAATTATATCAATTTGTCGACTGCTAAATCCGCATTGCGTGCGAAAGAAATTGGTGTGAGAAAAGTATCGGGTGCTGTGCGCGGATCTCTGGTGAAACAATTCCTGCTTGAATCAGTCATCACCTGCATCATCGCGGCCATTTTTGCGATTGGTATTGCACAACTGTTGATTCCAACTGTCAATAATCTCACTGGAAAAGAACTCACAGTGATCGGCAATCCTTCTGTATTGCTCTATTTATTGCTTGGTGCTATCGGCATTGGTTTGTGCGCAGGTATTTTCCCTGCACTTTATCTCTCTTCATTCAAACCAATTGCAGTGCTGAAAGGTTTTAAAATGAATGAAAGAGGTGCGCTCAATCTCAGAAAAAGCCTGGTGGTAATTCAATTTACTATTTCAATTGTATTGATCATCGGTGCATTGATTATTGCAAAGCAGATCGACTATGTACAGAATACAAAACTTGGGTTCAATAAAGACCAGGTTTTGGTAATCCGAAATGCACAGCACCTCACACGTTCTGATCGAAATGCGTTGGTGAATGAATTGAAGCAGATCAATGGTGTGAAAAAAGCAGCAATTTCCACGACAACGCTTGGTGGGCAATTCTCGACCACCAGGATGTCTGTGAAAGGAAATACTGAAGAACAACAATTGAATTTTTCGAGCATAACGGATGACTATCTTGAAACCGTCGGCATTGAAATCAAACAGGGTCGCGGGTTTTCACCACAATTTCCTGGTGATACGCTCAACAATGGAATTCCCGGCGGTCCGCTTGAGCAGATAATTGGCGGTGTAATCATCAATGAAAGAGCAGTACAGGAATTAAAACTCGGTAATGACGCGATCGGGAAACAATTAACCTATGGAACTGATGGCGACACATCTTACTACGTTACGGTTGTTGGCGTAATGAAGGATTTT
>CAZCKF010000355.1:810-4171 GCA_964499155.1 uncultured Chitinophagaceae bacterium | reverse complement strand
ATGCCCCAACCACCTGTATGTATTCTGTATCCGGGCTTATTTCGTTAATCGTACTGATCTTCGTTTTATCAACGTGACGGTAAGGAAAGTGATGCAGGAGGTCCTGGAAAGTGAAAATATTGAGCTCTTTTTTGAGCAAATCCGCCCTTTGAGGGCCTACTCCCTTCAGGTATTCAATTGGGCTTGAAAGTATGTTTGCTACAGGTGGAATCGAGGAATTTTGAACAAAAATAACCCCCTGTCAGCTACTTAAACTAAGGAAAAAAACTATATATGTTCGTAAAATATTGCATGTGTAAACTTTAATGTCTATTTTTCGAGCCTATCATCCTTTGAAACCTGGTCCAATGAAAAGCCACATCCAATTTTTGCAGATAGACCTGCAATTTGACGCCTTCCGCATAGCCTTCTTCTGTTTCCTTTCCGCTCTCGTTGTTACATTAATACTTATTCCGCCGATCATCCAGTTTGTAAAGCGTTATCGCTTGTATGATATACCGGATCACAGGAAAGAACACAGTACCCCGATTCCGACGATGGGAGGCATTGCGATCCTGGGTGGCATGCTGACCGCACTAATGCTTTGGTTTCCTTTTGCACCCAATACAACAACGATCGTTTTCTTTTTATCCATCGGCATTCTATGCGCAATGGGCATCATGGATGATATCCGTGATTTATCTGCGAAGTACAAACTGATGATTGAATTTGTTCTTGCACTGATGATAGCAATGTCAGGAATCAGGATTGAATCATTTAATGGATTGTTCGGCATTTATGAATTACCAATAAGTGCACAATACACTTTTACCGTGATTGCAATTGTTGGTGTAACAAACGCATTCAATCTTATTGACGGAATTGATGGCCTTGCAGGAGGTTTGGGATTCATGTCACTTTCCACTCTTGGTATTTTTCTTACCACCATGGGTGAAATACAAATAGCCATGATTGCATTTGCCATGGCAGGTGCTTTAATGGGATTTCTTTATTTCAATTTTAACCCGGCTAAAATATTTATGGGAGACACTGGTTCGCTTCTCCTTGGTTTTGTTGTTTCCATTCTCTGTATCAAACTGATGCAAACAGGCATTGCAACCGGCAGCAAATTATTACCACACGCTCCTGTATTTGTATTTGGTGTTGTACTCATTCCTGTTTTCGATACACTGCGCGTATTCGCCCAGCGACTTTGGAATGGTCATTCACCATTCTATGCAGACCGAACACATATCCATCATTTGTTGACCAACGGTGGTTTCAGTCACGCTTTTGCAACAAGAGTTATTTGCATACTTCATGCTTCAATACTCATGCAGGTTTACTGGATGAAAAACATCCGCATGGAACTTACTCTTCTTTTTGTTCTCGCACTCATGCTCATCGCAACGGTGGGACTTAATCAACTTGGATTGCTGAAGAAGAGAGGTAAGGTGAAGAAGATGTACGAGGAGTTTGAACTTAGAGCGTAGACTCTACCCATTTTAGATTTCAGATTTTAGATTTTAGATTTCTTTCCTGGTTTCGAAAATTCCTTTAAATAGATAATGTGATTAGACACTCTACATTTTACCACATCCGTCTTGAATTATTTCAATCTCAAAAAAACATTTTCACATTACAGGGTGGTAAACTGCCGACTCACCACTCACCACTCACCACTCAACACTCACCATTCACGACTCACCACTGCCCACCCCCTCCTATAATCCTTAACCAATCCTTTACATCCTATAAAAAAAGAAGCAGGTCGGCTAGAAAACCACCTGCTTGGTCAGATTGACCGTTCACATGAGAAAACGTGTTGCGTTAATGGACGCTAATTATTGCTAATTAGCGCTAATTGACTTCAAAATATTTTGTTTCCCTTCGGAAATTATTTCAATCTTATAACGTAAAGATAGATCGCAGTGTTACAGGAAATGAGAGACAGTTACTGAAACATGAATCAACAACACTGAATCGAAACGACAGTCGTACATCTCATTTTGCGACCACCCATCCAGCCGAATAATTACAAATTAGATGCCAACGCTAATTTTCGATAATTAGAACTAAATAACGCTCATGGAAACGCTAAGTGCTTTTAAGCAATTAGCGTTCAAGAATGCGAAGTTTTACGATTCCTAAAAAAATAGAGTTACATAATTTACTGTGCGACTAAAGTTTCCTGGATGTGCCTCAAATTGCCTGCTGCATTGTAATAGAGATAATTCAATGTAAATTTTTTAGTTACCGGATCGTAAATACACGTACCGTTATTTCCCATTGGGAAAAATGTTGGTGCGGTTAAACTGGGAGATACGGTAACAGCATTTGTGACAGGGTTTACCTCAAGATACATGTAGGCACCTGCGAGGTCGGCGATCTCAATTTCAATGGTGTTATTGTTTATAGTTGTTGCTGGTTTTACCCAATCGATCGTCGCTGTACTGGCAACCCCGCTGGCAACATCTGCGCCATTATATAAAGTTCTTAAACCGGTTGCTCTATAATTTCCTTCATATTCATTCTTGACTTTCAATGCAATGAAAATATTTCTCCTGTCATCGCTGATCTCTCCTTTACTTGTTGTGGCAAGTGATAATCCAATCGCATAATCACCACCGGTAATTAATGAAGGCCTGATGCGCAAACGCAATTGTTGTGTTCTTTGACCAGGTCCAAGTTTTACAGTTGCTGGCAAAATAGAATATGCACCAGTTGAAACAGGCTGATAAGATGTTCCATACAAATTATTGTAATCACCAACCACAGTATGGTTAGGAGTGATGGTGACCTCAATATTTTCTTTGATGTGCGTACGCGTATTTAACCGGATCTCAGTCAGATCCACTTCCACCCATTGATCACTGTATTCAAGAGCAACTGATTCACCACTTAACGCATTTGTAAATTCAACGATGACCCGATCTGTGTTGGGTTCTATTTCTTCGAATACATCATCTTCCCTGCAGGAAGAAAAAAATACCATTCCTGCAATCAGCAGGAATGGTATCGAAAGCAATTTTCGTTTCATTATGCTCTTGATTTTAATATCCAGGATTTTGCTCAATGTTCGGATTTGCATTCAGTTCTCCGATTGGAATTGGCCATGCCCATGCACGATGAGTTGATGCAAGTGTGCAGAACACCGTACAATTATCGCGGTTGATCGTGCGTGTTGTACGTTTCAGATCAAACCAGCGATGTCCTTCACCAATCAGTTCCTTTCTTCTTTCAAGTGCAATCGCACTTAATAATGCAGCACCTGTTTCTGTACCTGCAACAAATCCTGCAATTCTTGCAGCACGCAGTGTATTCAGGTCAGCAAGTGCCAATGCTTCATTCGCACCACCCTTGCGTGCATAAGCTTCTGCAC
>CAZCKF010000355.1:0-785 GCA_964499155.1 uncultured Chitinophagaceae bacterium | reverse complement strand
AGACAATACCCTACGTCCACTTCTCGTCTGGAAGTAAGAAGTAAATCTTACATCATTGGTCTGATCATAAGTTGCAACAAGTGTTTGATTTGGTCTGTATGAACTCCTGTTGTTTGGCACGAAATAAACATTGTCGCCAACGCGTCCTTCGCCTGCATTAAATATTACATTCCAGATCACTTCACTTGTTGATGCATCCTGCCAAATAAGCGGGAAGTTTGCACGGCTCGCAAGTGTAAATGAATTAATCACCAGTGTTGAATATTTTATAGCGCTGTCATATTCCTGCGCATACAAATACATCCTTGCCAGCATTGCATTCACTACATGGTGATCAATGTATGCACGTGCTGTTCCGTTGATGGTTGCATCAACATTTCCAAGAAGAGTCAGTGATTGTTTCAGATCTGTTTCAATGGCATCATAAGATTGCTTCACAGTCAACCTTGATGGCTTCTCATTATAATCGAGTGATGTGACATAGGGAATACCGAGTTCTCCGGAATTCCTTGCAAAATCTTCACCCCAATAGCGCAATACATCAAAATGAACCATGCCGCGAATGGCCAGCGCCTGTCCCTTGATCCTGTTGACAGCGCCCTGTGATGTTGTTGCAAACCTGTCGATGTCATTCATAGCAAGGTTTGCCTGGTTCACAACAGAATATGCCGCCTGCCATGTTGCAGCGATGTTTGGTTCATCTTCAGCATATGTCCATGTTGTCAATGTTGTTTGGTTACCGAGAGATTCTGATGTCTCATTCAGGTTATCACTAAGCATATCTG
>CAZCKF010000354.1:0-4171 GCA_964499155.1 uncultured Chitinophagaceae bacterium | reverse complement strand
ATAAGGCAAAGGAAGATGCAAAACCACTTCATCTTATGGGCCTGGTAAGTGACGGGGGAGTTCATTCTCACATCAATCATTTAAAAGCAATTACGAGCCTCTGCAAATCAGAAGGACTGGAAAATGTATTCATCCATGCATTTACAGATGGTCGGGATACCGATCCCTATGGTGGCCTGGGGTATATCCGCGATCTTCAAAATCACCTTAATGAAACAACCGGTAAAATCGCCAGTGTTAGCGGGAGGTATTATGCAATGGACCGGGATAAAAGGTGGGAAAGAATAAAACTCGCATATGATGCACTCGTTCATGGGATCGGAGAAAAAGCAACAGATGCAATTGCAGCGATCGAAAATTCATACGCAAAAAATGTTACTGATGAATTCATTCTGCCAACCCTCATAATGAATGAATCGCAACAGCCATTGTCTGTTATCAAAGATGGTGATGTAGTGATCTGCTTCAATTTCCGCACAGACAGGTGCAGGGAAATTACACAGGTACTTACGCAGGCGGACATGCCCGATTACCAGATGCGAAAATTGAATTTGAATTACACAACATTTACTGAATATGACCAGACCTATCAGCATGTAAATGTGATGTACGACAATGACAATCTTTCCAATACCATTGGTGAAGTGATTGCCCGGCATGGATTGAAACAAATTCGCATTGCTGAAACAGAAAAATATCCCCATGTAACTTTTTTCTTCAGCGGTGGTCGTGAAATTCCATTTGAAGGTGAAACCAGGTTGCTTTGTTCTTCACCCAAAGTAGCTACTTATGATCTGCAACCGGAAATGAGTGCTTTTACCGTTACTGAAAAAATTGTCCCGGAACTTATAAATGCAACGGCAGATTTTATTTGCCTGAATTTTGCCAATCCCGATATGGTGGGGCATACTGGTGTTTGGGATGCAGTGATCAAGGCTGTTGAAACAATTGATGTATGCGTGCAAAAGGTTGTTGAAGCTGCACTATCATCAGACTATACTGTTTTTCTAACAGCGGATCATGGAAATGCTGATTACATGATCAATGAAGATGGTTCTCCAAACACTGCGCACACTTTAAATCCCGTTCCGCTTTTCGTAATTGAAAATACCGGGAAGAGAAATCTCAAATCAGGGAAACTTGCTGATATTGCACCTACCATTTTATCTGTTATGAACCTCCCCATTCCTAAGGAAATGAATGGCGAAATATTAATCTATTAATTTTATAGAATATCACTGTTTATGATAAGAAAGATCTTACTGGTTTTATTAATTGCGTTGATCGTTATCCAGTTTTTCAGGCCCGAAAAAAATGTATCTCCCGGCAAGCAGCAATTATCCATATCCAATGCATATCCCATTCCGTCAGATGTTGCACCCATTCTTGAAAAAGCTTGTTATGATTGCCATACCAATAACAGCAGGTATCCCTGGTACAGTAAAATACAACCTGTTGCCTGGTGGCTCGACAATCACATCAGGGAGGGAAAATCTCACTTGAACCTGGATGAATTTCTTTCTTATTCTGCAAAAAAACAGGATCACAAAATGGAGGAAGTAATTGAAACGGTGAAAGAAAATGTGATGCCGCTTGATTCATATACCTGGACACATCATGATGCAAGACTTACACAAAAAGAAAAAGAAACTATAGTAAGCTGGGCAGATCAAACTCGAAAAATGATAAGTGATAAAACGGGTTTTTATCCTGAGAAGGAAAAAGAATGAAAAAACGGAAAGCGATATCAGTTTTTTTTATTTGCATAGCCATTCTGCCCTTCATTTCACTGATATGTCTGCAAATTTACCAGCAACACGTTCGCCATGAAATGGAGGAAAGCCTGGAAGATGATTCCATGCAGACCATTGTACTTCCCGAATCAGAATTACGTTGGATAAAAGCTGGAAAAGAAATTATTTATAAACAACAAATGTTCGACATCAAGTCCATTTCAATAGAAAATGGAATGGCAACGATCAAAGGGTTGTTTGATAAAAAAGAAAAAGAAATACTCAGGCTGTTGGCCAATTCATCCGAAGAAAAAGATGAATGGTCCGGTCTTATACACATCATGCATTCTCTGTTTTTTTCAGATGAATTTTTACATTATGAATTAGCTGAAATGCGATCCGTATTTCATCATATAAAAAAAGTTTCGTTCCTCACAAGAACTTTGCCTGCTCCCGCTCAACCACCCTGGGTTTAAAAACTAATACAGGAATTATTTTTAACCAAAATGGATTTTATGAGCAAACATTGTTTGCTTGTCTGCATTTGTGTAATGCCTTTTCTTTATATGCAAGCGCAGCAAGATACTTTGTCAGAAAAAACATTGGAGGGGGTTACGCTCTCTGCAAATAAATGGGAACAGAAATTAAATGAGGTTCCTAATAAGATCACTAAGATTTCAAGAGCACAGATCATTTTGCATAATCCACAAACTGCAGCAGACCTGCTTGGACAGTCAGGAGGTGTATTTATTCAAAAAAGCCAGTTGGGTGGTGGTAGTCCGATGATAAGAGGATTTGCAACGAACAGGGTACTTCTTGTAATGGACGGAGTGCGCATGAACAATGCAATCTATCGCAGTGGAAATATTCAAAATGTGATAAGCATCGATCCTTTGAGCACAGAAACCGCGGAGGTGATTTTTGGTCCAGGTTCACTGATCTATGGCAGCGATGCCATTGGTGGCGTTATGGATTTTCATTCGCTGGAAGCCCGGTTAGCGAATGAAAAAAAATTTCAAACAAAAGCAAATGTGTTTGGAAGATATTCTACTGCCAATGAAGAAAATACACTTCATGCAGATATTAATCTCAGGTGGAAAAAATGGTCTGTATTGTCTTCAGTAACGCATAGTGATTATGCTGATCTTAAAATGGGGGCCCGTGGTGGGCAGGATCGATACCTGCGGCCCGAATATGTGCAACGTTTTGACAATACCGACAGCATTGTAGAAAATGTTGATCCACGCATACAACGTTTCACTGGTTACAATCAATTAAATTTTTTACAAAAAGTGCGTTTTCGACCAACTGCAAAATGGGATGCACAATACAGCTTTATTTATGCCGGTACGGGGAATGCGCCGCGTTATGACCGTCTCATTCAGTATCGAAATGGTGCACTTCGTTTTGCAGAATGGAATTATGGTCCGATGATTTTGCGCATGCACAATGTTCAATTATTGCATTCGGGGAAAAATGATCTGTATGACCAGTCCAAATTTACCGTCGCATTCCAGGATTATGAAGAGAGCAGGATTGACAGGGCCAGAAATAGCAATACAAGAACAACACAGGAAGAAGAAGTGAGCGCAATTAGTGTGAATTGGGATGCAAATAAATCATTTGGGAAAAATGAATTTTTTTACGGTGTTGAATATGTACATAATCTGGTCAATTCACGTGGCACGCGCACAAACATCAGCACTGGAGATATTACAAGATTTGTAAGCCGGTATCCTGATGGAAGTAAATGGTCAACCGCTGGAGTTTATGGCAGCTATAAATGGAACAAAACGCCAAAACTTACACTCACTACAGGATTGCGTTACAGTTACAATCAACTGGATGCAACATTTGATGAAACACTTTTTAATTTTCCTTTTGAAGAGATCAAATTGAACGATGGTGCCCTGACAGGAAATGCGGGGGTTACTTTCCGTCCTTCTGAAGGATGGCAGTTGAATGGAAATATATCAACTGGTTACAGGATGCCGAATGTGGATGATGTTGGAAAACTTTTTGAAAGTATTCCGGGAGTCATGACGGTACCCAATCCTGATCTGCAACCTGAATATGCCTGGAATTTTGAAGCAGGTGTTGTCAGGAATGTTTTCCAGGTATTGAGAACAGAGTTAAATGTTTTTCATACCCGCTTGAATGATGCCATTGTTCGCCGCCCATTTACATTCAATGGACAGGACAGTATCGATTTCAACAATTCAAGATTTGGTGTAGAGGCATATCAAAATGTTGCATTGGCGACCGTTACTGGAGTTCAGGCAATGCTTGAATATTTTATTGTCCGCAACTTATCAGTATGGTCTGAAGCAACATGGACAAGTGGAAAAGAAACGGATGATTTGAAAGATGAACAGGTACCATTGAGACATGCGCCACCATTTTATGGTAGCAGTGGAATTCGTTTCCGGAAAAATGTT
>CAZCKF010000353.1:891-4209 GCA_964499155.1 uncultured Chitinophagaceae bacterium | reverse complement strand
AGTACGGTGCAGATGGGCCAGCTTACCCGCAAATGCAAATCAATTCTGAAGTTATCAAAGAACTGAAGGGGGTTTTGATGGATAATATTGAACGAGTAAAAAATAGTAAAGAATACATCCCTCAAGCCACGGCGGTGAAGTTGAATGTTGATAGCGTAATCGACCTGGCAAAAATAGAAGTTGCCTATATGGAAGCTTTTGTAAGAATGAATAAAAACTTATGACCATTACTGAAATACATAACGGCTATAAAGTAGCGTTCCCTTATGATCACAATAAGGTGATGGCGGTTAAAGCCATTCCGGGTGCAAAATCTTATGGTCCTCAATACGGATGGTTCATCCCAAAATATAGGCAGAGAGAACTGGACCAACTGAAGAAACGTTTCGGGATCAATGACCCCAATGACGCTGCAGTGGATTATCCCGAATCATTTGATCAGATTCCGGAGCTGCCAGCGCTCGATGTTTCAATCCCCTTAAATCGGCCACTCTTTCCCTTCCAGGAAAAAGGTGTCGCATACTGCAGGAAAAATAAAAAAGTGATCATCGGTGATCAGCCAGGCCTTGGAAAGACATGCCAATTTATTGCAACGATCGTATCCCTTAATGCATTCCCCTGCCTGGTGATCTGTCCTGCATCACTTAAACTTAACTGGCAACGCGAATGGATGGAAGTTGCCGGCAGAAGATCAATGATCATTTCTGACCGCGTAAAATCAACCTGGCAGACATATTACAATGTCGGAATGGTTGATGTCTTTATCGTCAATTATGAATCCCTGAAAAAATATTTTGTTCAGCACGGGTGGAATAAGCCTAAGGACGGACAGTTCAAGCTGAAGGATATCCCGTTTCGCGATAACATCAGTGTTTTTAAATCGATTGGTGTCGATGAATCACATAAATGTAAAGATGGTACCACACAGCAGGCAAAATTTGTGATGGGTATATGCAAGGGAAAGGAGTATGTGTACGAGCTCACCGGCACACCGGTTGTTAACAGGCCGAAAGATCTTCTTTCTCAGCTGACAGTTATTGATAAGCTCCGCGATATCGTTTCTCATATCCCGCAACCGGTTGACCGGTATGGAAAGCTTTCTGATTTCTCCGGATATAAAAGATTCCTGAACCGTTACTGTGGTGGTGGCAATGATGCTACCAATCTGAAAGAACTCAATTACCGGCTCAGCACTACATGCTTTTATCGCCGTGAAAAAAAAGAGGTCCTTAAAGATCTTCCGGATAAACTCCGCCAGGTTGTTCTTTGTGAAATAAGTAACCGCGCTGAGTACACTAAAGCAGAAAATGAATTTGTTGAATACCTGAAAAATGTCCGTGGTTGTACAGATGCTGAGATCAGAAAAAAACTCCGAGGTGAGGTGATGGTGAAGATTGGAATCCTCAAACAGATCTCTGCCCGAGGAAAGATGAATGAAGTGGAGGAATATATCGGGGAGATCCTCGATGCCGGAAAGAAAGTGATCGTCTTTTGTTCTCTCAGGGAAATCGGCGATAAGCTCATGGCCATGCTGCCTGGCGCCGTTATGATCCGCGGTGGCATGACTCCTGAAGAAAAAGATACCTCTGTAACCAGGTTCCAAAAAGATCCCAATGTGAAAGTGATCATCTGTTCAATCAAGGCAGCTGGTGTAGGTCTCACGCTCACAGCTTCAAGCCGTGTCGTATTCGTTGAATTCCCATGGACGTTTGCTGATTGCGAGCAATGCGAAGATCGAAGCCATCGATATGGCCAAAAGGATAGTGTGCAGTGTGCTTATTTCCTTGGTGAGAATACGATCGACCGGTATTGCTATGAATTAATTCAAAAGAAGAAAACGATATCGCAAACAGTTACTGGCGCTGTTGATGAAGTGTCTGAAGAGATCATTGATCAATTACTGAATCTATTTAATCAGAAATGATGAAAAAGAAACTTGAAGATTATCTGCATTTGTATAAAGATTGTGAATGCGAATATTTTGATTTTATCGCTAACGAATGGGTGAATGGAATATTTGATGGGTTAATTGACAATGGCACGTACGCATTTTTCAGGAATGATAAGAACGGGGTGCCAATAAGTATGATTAGACCAATCCTTCGCCCGATTCCTGTTATTACAGAGGAGGAACGTATAGGCTTGTGGGAGTTGGTTTTTAAGCGGCCATTTAAGGGCGTCACCAAGTTCCATGATAAAAAGTGTATTACATCGGAACCTCGATGGGTTCTATGGTCAGGTGTTGAGCGACTGGGAATTGAAATTGATGGTAGAGTTTGGGCAGATAGCGACTTACAGCATTATAAGTATAATCAGCATGATGTAACCAGATACCTATTATCCAAACACTTTGACATATTCGGCCTGATCGAAGGAGGCCTGGCTATCGATAAATCCAAAATACCATTAGAGAAAACAACATGATCCATGGGAAGAAAAACCGAACCTGGAATTCCATATTACCAGGTTAAATCGAACCATACTCAGAATGATAAAATAAGGTTGCTGTTCAACGAGTTTGACAGTGACGGTTACTGGATTTGGAGTTGCTTACTAGACAGGATTTATAGTGACAAAGGATATTATTTCGATGTTTCCAGCATTGACGAATTGGAGCTCTTTGCTACTGATGTCTGTAAAAAGAAGGTGTCTTTAGTGAATGAAGTAATTGCCGGGTGTATTAGGCGTGGGCTTTTTGAAAAGTCCGTGTTTGAATCGTTCGGCATAATCACGAGTGATCGCATCCAATTGAACTACCTGGAAGCTACATCGGAGAGAAGAAGAAAAGGAACAATCGTCACATTGATCAAAGAAATATTGCTGATTTCGGAGGATGAAAACTGGAAAAATGTCATTGTTCCGCGGATAAATGAGATTCTTCCGCGGAAAGAAGGAATAGTTCCGCGGAGGAATCCCCAAAAGAAAAGAAAAGAAAAGAAAGTAAAAGAAAATAAAAAAGCTCCGCCCGGATCTATTGATAAAAAAAATTTGATTGATGTTGATCCAGAAGTCCAAATTCCGTTCAGCCTAAACTTTATTTCAGCTTGGGACCAGTGGAAACAGTACAAGGACCGGGAATTTAAATTTCGGTATAAGTCCCCGCATAGTGAACAGGCCTCGCTCAATGAGCTTGTGAATCTATCAGGTGGCCAGGAGGAAACAGCAATATCGATCATTCAACAGAGCATGGCTAAGGGATGGAAAGGATTTTTTGAATTAAAAACTCAGCAGGCAAATGGAAGTGGTAAAAAATTCTCAAAGCAGCCAACTGGCGCCGATGTTGACACCAGATCAGCGTTCGCAAAAATTGATCGAATG
>CAZCKF010000353.1:0-881 GCA_964499155.1 uncultured Chitinophagaceae bacterium | reverse complement strand
TCTGGTTAAACTCGAGATCGATGATCAGAAAGCTGATGCAAAAATGGATCTGATCATGATCACCGGTGAACTGATGCCCGAGGGGAAGCCGACTTTCCTGCAGGTGATCAGGTACCCGATGATAAAAAGCCTGGTGGATCTGCATGGGAAAAAGACAATGCTGAAAGTTCTTTTTCTGATGGTAAAAGATTTCTGCAACAGCCTGAATGTCGTTCGCAACATGTCGGAGGACCAGATGATCGAAGCAGCTGCAATGCTTCTGGATGAATGCGACAATTTCCGTCTTGAGGATTATGTGATGATGCTGCAGATGGGAAAGAAAGGTCAGCTCACCCGAATAATGGACCGCATCGATATCAGCCTGGTTTCAGAAATGATGGACGAATACTGGATCCGGAGGAAAAATGCTGCACAGGATTTCCAGCAGGAAGGAATTAAGCACTTGGATAGTATCGGATCGACCAGCCGACAGCTAGAGCAAATGAATCCACAAGACGCTAAGATGATCGAGGCAGCTGACGGGATAACATCAGCGATCGGCGAATTAAAAACAAGATTTTCTGAGGTGAAAAATGATGGCAACGAAAAAGTATAAATACTACATCGGAATTGATCCAGGAGTGGAGACTGGATTTTGTCTTTGGATACCAGAAGCAAAAAAAATGGTTCCTGAAACAACAAGCATCCATGCAGCTATGAAAACTGTTGAGCAATTAAAAAAAAGTTTTCCAGGTCAGAGTCTTGTGAGAATAGAAGATGCTCGAAAGCGAAAGTGGTTCGGCAATGCTGGAAGGGAGAAGCTGCAGGGAGCAGGAAGCATAAAGAGGGATTGTAAAATATGGGAAGACTTTTTATTTGAAATGGGAATTGATTTTGAAATG
>CAZCKF010000352.1:0-4225 GCA_964499155.1 uncultured Chitinophagaceae bacterium | reverse complement strand
TTCTAAAACAAAATCTTTGGGTTGGGCAGACGCGGCTATACTGAAAATAAGTATAGCAGTGGTGAGTAGGAGTTTAGTGTTTTGCATTCGGATAGTGCTACGGTTTTCTGATTAGGAATAGCCCGTCTCTTATGGTTAGGATCAATTTGTCGATGTCGGTTCGTTCACGGAGAAATTCATTAAACGCGCTTATGGCCTTTGCATTCTTACCAGTGACCTCACTCTCCAGTACCTGTCCGTGAAACAGAATATTGTCCACTAAAATAAACCCGTTTGTCCGTAGTTTGGGAAAAACAAGGTTAAAATATTCTATATAACCTGTTTTATCTGCGTCTATGAATACCAGATCCCACGTTTCCTGCAGACCGGGAATGATCTCTAACGCATTTCCCTGGTGTAAAATTATCCTGGCTGCATTATCACTTCGTGAAAAAAAAGACCTGGCAATTTCTGCTTCCTTTTCCCTCAGTTCAATGGTGTGCAATTCCCCATCTTTTGTGAGTCCTTTGGCAAGACATATTGCACTGTACCCGGTGAATGTTCCAATTTCAAGGATTCTTCTCGGACTAATTATGCGGCTGATCATCTCTAAGAGTTTACCCTGAATATGTCCGCTCAACATCTGTGATTGCTCATGATAACTGCGTGTTAAAACAGCCAATTCTTCAAGAAGAGGATCTTCATGGGAAGAATATTTTTCAGCGTACTGCTGAACGAGCGGATGAATGAGTTCCATGTACGATGTATGATGTACGATGTGATGTCTGTAAAATAGTTACACCATCAATATCATTAGAAATTGGGTTGCAAGGCGTGCTTCGAATAAAATTCCAGTACATGTTGCGCTACTTCATCGGGTGTGTTGGCAATCTTCAGCAAATCGATATCCTGTGGTGAAATGTTGCTTTCTTTTGTCAGCATTACCTCATTGATCCATTTCAATAAACCTTCCCAGAATTCTGAGCCAACCAGGATAAGAGGAACCTGCAACATTTTTCCTGTTTGTATCAATGTAGCTACTTCAAAAAATTCATCAAGTGTTCCAAAACCTCCCGGCATCATAATGAACGCCTGCGAGTATTTGGTGAACATCACTTTTCTAACAAAGAAATAATCAAAGTTCAGGTTGTGTCCCCTGTCAACATATGGATTTGCATGTTGTTCAAATGGAAGTTCAATATTCAATCCGGCAGATTTTCCACCACCCATTTGCGCACCCTTATTTGATGCTTCCATGATTCCAGGTCCACCACCGCTGATGATACCAAATCCTTCTTCTGCAAGACGCTTTGCAATTTCAACGGCAAGTTCATAGTAACGGCTACCGGGTTTTACTCTTGCTGATCCGAAAATTGAAATGCAGGGACCTATTTTCGCAAGCGCTTCAAATCCATCCACGAATTCAGCCATGATCTTGAATATCTGCCAGCTTGAATGCGCTTTTGATTCGGTCCAGTTGCGTTGTTTGGACTTCTGTATTGTTTCGTGAATTCTGCGTGATTCCATGTTGTGCATTTATAAGACAGAAATGCCATCCGCCTAAGCGAATGGCACCCTGCAAATGTACGGCTAAAGGCGTTCTGATGTTGCGCCCGTGGATGGTTTCGAAATACTGAGCAAGCCAAGGAAAGTGATAAATCCATTGATCAAAAGCAATTCAATCCCGATCTGGTAACCACCAAGCCATTTGGCTGCGTTCATACTCAAAAAATATGAAAGGACTGGTGCAAGCAGGCAAATGAATAAGATCGCATATGTATTCGGCAAGCTTCGCCTGCTCAAAATTCCAAATGCAAATAACCCAAGAAGTGGACCATATGTATATCCTGCGAGGTCAAGGATTTTATCAATGATGGATCGACTGCCAATCCATTTAAATACGAGAATGCACAAAAGGAAAATAACAGTAAATGACAGATGCACTGTCAGCCTCATGCGCTTTTTTTGTTTTTCATCAAGGTCTTCACGACGTTTCAATCCAAGCAGGTCTATACAAAAAGATGAAGTAAGTGCAGTGAGTGCACCATCCGCCGAAGGAAACAGTGCTGATATTAGGCCAATGATAAATATGATTGATACTGCCTGCGGCAACATGTTCAAAGCAATGGTTGGGAACAATGGATCACCAATGATGTTTTTCCCATCTGAGATCAACTGCCATTTTGCAACACCTTCTGCATTTGTTACAAGCTGGTATTCACCGCCATTATTCAGTGCATAGAGATAAAGCAAACCACCGAGGAGCAGAAACAGGAAATTAACGATGACCATCACCACTGTAAATGACATCATATTTTTCTGTGAATCTTTCAGGTTGCGCACACTGATATTTTTCTGCATCATTTCCTGGTCAAGTCCTGTCATGGCAATGGTGATGAACATGCCACCTATGATCTGTTTAATAAAAAATCCCTTGCTGTTTACATCTGTATTGATGATCTGCGTGTAACCTGCATCCTTCAATTGTGATAAGGCCGTTCCAATGTTGAGGTCCATGTTGGTCATGATATAAATGATGCACACGAGCAGACCAACGAGCATGAAGGTTGTTTGCAAAGTATCGGTGTAGACAATTGTCTTTACACCGCCCTCAAACGTATACAAGAGGATCATCAGCAGTATAACAGCAGTCGTTACAACAAAAGGAATTCCCATTGCCCCGAGAATAAATTCCTGCAATACGAATATGACGAGGTATAGCCTGGCAGTTGCACCAATGGTTCTTGATATAATAAAAAACAGTGCACCCGTTTTGTACGAAATATTTCCAAAGCGTTGACGCAGGTAATTATAAATAGAGGTCAGGTTAAGTCGATAATACAGAGGAAGTAAAACGAATGCAACGATGAAATAACCTATGAAATATCCGATCACCACCTGGAAATAAGCAAATCCTTTGTGTGGTGAGTCGGCAGCAGCACCTGCAAAATCACCAACTGTACCTGGTACCGAAACAAACGTAACACCTGATAAAGAGGTTCCGATCATTCCAAAAGCAACAAGCATCCAGTTGGAACTTTTATTTCCAATGAAAAACGAATCATTATTTGAATTTCGGGAGGTATACCAGGCAACGATAAGAAGGAGAACGAAATAACCGATGACGAATGAGAATAATACAATCGGGTCCATATTTTGACAGGATTTAAAGGATTGGTTAAGGATTAGAGGATTGGTTTCAGGATTATAGGATTTGTTTCAGGATTATAGGATTTGTTAAGGATTAGAGGATTAAGGTTAACGAGAATTTTAGGTTTTATTCATTATGAAATTAATCCTGTAATCCTTCACCAATCCTTCAATCCTATTAGGAAGATATGCAATTTTGTTATCCCTTTGCGCCCATAACATCAAGCAGAATATGCAGATCAAATCTTTGGCAGTTTTTTGCGGATCAAAAACAGGCAGTGACCCACGATATATGGATGATGCAAGACTGCTTGGTAAAATCATTGCGGAATCAAACATCAAACTGATTTACGGAGGCGGCGGAAAAGGAATTATGGGTGCAGTTGCTGATGCCGTTATGCAAAATGGAGGAAAGGTTTCCGGAGTTATTCCGCAAGGACTTGTGGACAAAGAACACCAGCACAAAAACATTACAGAGCTCACCGTTGTTGACGACATGCATGAAAGAAAAAAAATGCTTTACGAATTATGCGATGCAGCGATCATTCTTCCCGGTGGCTTTGGTACGCTTGATGAACTTTTTGAAATATTAACGTGGAATCAATTGTCGATACATGATAAAACGATTTTTTTGCTTAACACAAATGGATTTTATGATCACCTGATTGGGCACATTAAAAACCTCGATGCACAGGGATTTCTGTATGATCCACCGCAGGAGATCATTATTCTCGAAGAGCCAACTCAATTGTTGCATTATGTGAACACGGAGGGCAATAGGCAGTAGGCAGTGGGCAGTTGAACACCCTGAAAAATTGCAAAATCAATTTGTAATTGAAATTAAAGTTTCATTTGAAGGCAACTGCGATGCCAGTAAAGCAAATCAAAAATCAAAAACCAAAAATCAAAAATTAATTGAGCCTCCTAGAAGCTTACTCTACCTGTTGCGGCTTCCCTGAAATAGGGGTATATGATATCCGGCTCTGATAATTGGTATCGTCCTCCCGGCACCATCTACATAAGGTGAGTTGATATCATTACCGATATCGAATAATACAGCGAGATAGAAAAATGCGCTTCCACCTTCGGGATCACG
>CAZCKF010000351.1:2247-4226 GCA_964499155.1 uncultured Chitinophagaceae bacterium | reverse complement strand
ACGTTTTTTTGCGTTGGTAAAAAAGTTGAGGACTACCCGGAGATATATGAACACATTCAACAGGAGGGTCATTCAATTGGCAATCATACATACAGTCATTGCAACGGCTGGCGTGTTAGTGATGAAATGTATTTGAAAGATGTTCTTGCAGCATCAAGAATTATCAGATCTCCATTATTCAGGCCACCCTATGGAAAGATCACCAAATTCCAGGCAAAACAATTACCTGCAGCGATGCATGGTGCAAAAGTAAAAGTGATCATGTGGGACGTTATCAGTGGAGATTTTGATGTGCATGTTACACCAAAACAATGTCTGGAACATGTCGTATTCAATGCGAGAGCAGGATCGATCGTTGTTTTTCACGACAGTGAAAAAGCATTTCCAAAACTTGAATATTCTTTGCCGAGAGTGTTGAATTTTTTCGGAGAAAGGGGCTTCAGATTCGAAGCAATAACATGAGGTTGTATAAAAAAATTTGGGCCTGGGTAGAAACCCTGGCCCGTTTTTAATCCGTACCCTATGAAAACTGTTTTAAAGGTATAAAATGTTTTTTTATTAATTCAAACTTATTTGGTAACTATTACCATTTATGGTAATTGTTGCAAACCTGTCACACGTCCCTTGTCCATAATCAAGTACTGCAACCCATGGTGAATTGGTGGGTGATGTAATTCTGTTGGTACGCACACGTCCTTCAATGATCCAGCGGCAGGTAAATTTTTTCATCAATGGCTGTGTGATCTCTGAATTCCACGCAAAAAGCAGGTTTCCATTTTTCACTTTACCATTGCTATGACCTTCAATGCGATATATATCATCCAGTGGCAGGTCAGCAGTAAGAACACCATCAGTCTGCGTTATCATTTTCTGGCTGTTCCACTCTGAATAATTACCATTTGGCTTTGACAATTTTCCGTTTTCAACTTCAATTTTATATTGACGGGTAAGTGCAGAAGTGATCATATTAGTTACTCTGTGTATACCCTCAACGCGAATGCTGTCAAAATAAAAATTTTCAAATGTAGTTGTCGCAATTGCCCCTGAATGTATTAACCTGTTGGTGTATACTGTCGATACTTTACCTCTGCGAACATGACCATCGCGACCAACACATCCATTTCCGAAATCAATTTCAACTTTTACAGGGAAAAATGTTTGGCCAAGGTGTGTGATTTTCAGGGTAAAACAATTCGAATCTGTGCGCCATGACTGGCCAAGTCCCATGGTAACACTTCTCCCGAAAATACCAGTCCCTGCAATGCCCACATCGTTGTTTACGCCCATGGCATTATCGAAAACATCATTGAAAACGAGTTCTGCCTCAGCTTCAGAATAAGACATGGTACGTGCAGCATCCTCCTCTTCTGTGGGAGTAAGCGATAGAGAATCACTCGTTTCTTTTTTGCAACCGCTAAAAATAGTTGCCAGGAAAAGAATGGTTATCAGCAACCGTGCGGGGCTGTTGAATTGCATAGCGTGTATTTAAAGGATTAAAACGGTTGTAAGATTGAATTTATTGGTGAAAGTTTAACGGATTATTAATTTTTTTGCACTGATTTGCAGGACCTTAGATGTCATTAATGATTGATACCCATAGTCATATCTACCTCCCCGAATTTGAACCCGACCGGCGCGAAACGATCAATCGCGCGCGGGAAGCTGGTGTTGAGCGCATCCTGATGCCTGCAATCGACTCTGGTTCTCACGGCGATCTGCTTGCTGCACAAAACCATTTTCCAGGAACATGCCTCGCCATGATGGGCGTGCATCCCTGCTCGGTAAAGAACAACTGGCGCACCGAACTACAAATTGCAAGAAAGTTACTCGAACAGGAGCGACCCATTGCCATCGGCGAAACCGGACTCGATTTTTATTGGGATCTCACATTTATCAAGGAGCAGTATGAATGTTTTAGCGAACAGATCCTGTGGGCCGAAGAGCTCGACCTGCCGGTGGTGATCCATTCCCGCGACTCG
>CAZCKF010000351.1:0-2237 GCA_964499155.1 uncultured Chitinophagaceae bacterium | reverse complement strand
GGATGAATGCATCAAGGTCATTGGCGAATTCCAGAAAGGCAACCTGCGGGGTGTCTTTCACTGCTTTTCGGGCAACGCTTACCAGGCCGACCAGATCATTGATATGGGCTTCCATATGGGGATAGGGGGAGTAGTAACTTTTAAGAATGGTGGATTGGATAAGGTGATGCCTTCTATACCTCTGGATTCCATCGTACTTGAAACCGATGCGCCTTATTTGACACCTGCGCCGCATCGGGGGAAGAGAAATGAGCCGTCATACCTGGTGTTGGTGCTGGAGAAGCTTGCTCAGCTTTATCAAAGGCCGGCTGAGGAGATTGCGAAGGTTACGAGTGCGACTGCGAAGGAATTGTTCAGGTTATCAGAAATCTAACTGCGAGCGAATTTCACGCAACGACGCGGCGATGAAAATTTATCATGTTCGAAGATCTAAACGCAGCGGCGCAACGGTTTTTTTCAATCTGCAGACTGCCTCGAGGTTGCGTATAGCAACCCACGTTGCGCTCGTAATTTGAGCTGCGAATAAAACGACCTCCAAATCGTACAGTCTTTTCGAATGTAAATGACAAAAAAATCGTTGCGTGAAATCGAACTTAGACCACTCGCAAAATTTCACGCAACGGCGCGACGGTATTTCTATTATCGAAAATCCTGTCATCCTTCACCATCCTAACATCCTATCAACTACTTTTGCCCCTCCCGGAGAGGTGCTCGAGTGGTTGAAGAGGCACGCCTGGAAAGTGTGTATACTCGAAAGGGTATCGCGGGTTCGAATCCCGCCCTCTCCGCAATTGTTTGTTGAAGGTTTGTGTCATTGATCGTTTGCCTTCGTCACAGTCTGCGACATTATTTTGTACCCTTTCCCGCTGAGTTCTCCGTATGTTTTGTCTAATTGATTTGCATTAAGCCAATATTTAAAAATCTTTCAGGGCATTCTTTATTTTGCGCCTCAAACTTTCTGCTTACATGTTTGAACAAACCTTTAAGAATATTGACGACATTCTCTGGAAAGAAGCCGGTTGCCAAAGTGAGCTGGATTACGTCGAACAAACCTCCTGGGTTTTATTTTTAAAATATCTTGATGATCTGGAGACAGATCGTAAAACAAAAACGGAACTGGCGGGTAAAACCTACGAATACATCATTGACAAAAAGTTTTCATGGGGCGTATGGGCCGCACCAAAAAATAAAGAAGGAAAAATAGATCATCAGAAAGCATTGACAGGAGATGATCTTACAGATTTTGTAAACGATAAACTTTTCCCTTACCTGAAAAAATTCAGGTCCGATGCAGATTCTGCCAATACGCTGGAGTATAAGATCGGCGAAATTTTTAGTGAACTGAAAAACAAAATACAGAGCGGATATAATCTTCGTGAGATAATCAACCTGGTTGACCAACTTCGCTTTCGAACTCATGTGGAAAAGCACGAGATGAGTTCTTTGTATGAGGACAAGATCAAAAACATGGGCAATGCTGGTCGTAACGGCGGGGAGTATTACACGCCAAGACCGTTGATCAAATCCATTATCAAAGTAGTGGCGCCGGAAATGGGACAAACAATTTATGATGGCGCTGTTGGTAGCGCAGGTTTTCTTTGTGAGGCATTTGAATATTTAAAAGAGCAAAATAAGAATCGAACCACTGCACAGGATAAAATTCTGCAGACAAAAACTTTTTATGGGAAGGAAAAAAAATCGCTGGCTTATATCATCGGTATCATGAACATGATACTGCACGGGGTGGAAGCGCCGAATATAATACATACCAATACACTTAGTGAAAACCTGGGCGATATTCAGGAAAAGGATCGGCATGATATTGTACTCGCTAATCCACCGTTCGGTGGTAAGGAAAGAGTGGAAGTGCAGCAGAACTTTCCGATCAAAAGCAGCGAAACGGCTTATTTGTTCCTGCAGCATTTTATTAAAATACTGCGCGCGGGTGGCAAAGCAGGTATTGTTATAAAGAATACTTTTTTAAGTAATACGGATAATGCATCTATTAGTTTAAGAAAAATGTTGTTGGAAAGTTGCAATCTGCATACGATACTTGATTTACCCGGCGGCACATTTACCGGCGCTGGTGTGAAGACAGTTGTATTGTTTTTTGATAAAGGAACTTCCACTAAAAAGATCTGGTATTACCAGTTGAATCTTGAGAGGAACCTTGGCAAAACAAATCCATTGAACGAAAATGATTTGGCAGATTTTGTAAAGCTTCAAGGCGACAAAGT
>CAZCKF010000350.1:3227-4240 GCA_964499155.1 uncultured Chitinophagaceae bacterium | reverse complement strand
TTTGTTTGTAGATGTTTTTGGAATTACAACCTTAAGCGGCTTAGGAGGTTCTTTCTTTATAACAGGTTTAATCTGAGGTTTTATCAATGATCTTTCGTCCACCACGGAGTTAGACACAGGCTTTTTTTCCTGAACAGGTTTTGAAGGAACCGGTTTTGTCGTCGCAACAGGTTTTGGAGGTTGCGCCTGCACTTGTTTAACAGGTGCTTTCGCAACAGGTTTTACTGGAGCAGCTACTTTTTTAGGAGGAGCTACCTTCTTTACCGGTGCTTTTGCTTGTGATTTTGATACTGGTTTTGCCACTTTTTTTGCCGGAGCAGCGTTTTTAGCTTTCGCAGCAGGTTTCCCCGCTGGTTTGGCAGCCTTCGGCTTCTTATTGTTATGTTTTGAACCGCTGGTGGCGCGGGCAGCCTTTTTAGGAGCTGCTTTCTTCTTGGTTACCATTGTGTTACCCTTTTTTTTGAACGACCACTTTGAGCGTCTTCTCGTTGATTTCGATCTCAGTTCCGTCGGAGATTTCGGGGACTATTTCAAGCTTGTCTGCCAAAATTTCGGCGCAAATATAGTTATTAAATTGTGCGAGTGACTGCTCTAACCCATTAGCAGCATCAACTTTAACTACTATTCTGTCGGTAAGCTCAAAACCACTGTCTTTCCTGATCTTTTGAATCCGGTTAACAAATTCCCTGGCATTCCCTTCGTGTTCAAGTTCGGCGGTAACTGTAACATCCAGTGCGACTGTCAAAGCGTCTTTGGTGGCGACCATCCAGCCAGGAATATCCTCGCTGGTGATTTCAACTTCATGGACGTGTAATATTAAGAGTTCGCCATCAATTGACAAACTATATTGTCCCTCTTTTTCAAGCTTGTTGATATCATCCTGTGTGAAGTTTGCAAGTGCCGCACTGACTGCTTTCATTTTTGGTCCGAGCTTCTTGCCAAGCGCAACAAAATTGGGTTTGATCTTCTTGCTGATAAATCCTTCTGTATCGGTGAGATACTCAATTTCCTTT
>CAZCKF010000350.1:2951-3217 GCA_964499155.1 uncultured Chitinophagaceae bacterium | reverse complement strand
ATTGATCTCTGACCGGACCAGGTCCTCCACTTTTTCAAATTGCTCTTTCATTGCTGCACTCAATACAGGAATTAAAACCCTCCTTAATGGCTGACGAACTTTGATGTTTACTTTTTTACGCAGTGACAGAGCAAGAGATGAGGCGGTTTGTGCAAGCGCCATTCGTTCTTCCAATGACTGATCTATTTTGCCCTGATCAAAAGAAGGATACAGTGCATGATGCACTGATTGATTTTCATTCTGCCTGGTTACTTCATTCAAGTTCC
>CAZCKF010000350.1:0-2941 GCA_964499155.1 uncultured Chitinophagaceae bacterium | reverse complement strand
ACATTCATACAGCGTTTGATAGGCTGCAATTTTATCCTGCTCATATTCACCTTTCCAAAACCTGCGTCTGCACAAACGAACATACCAGTTGCTCAAATGTTCATCAACAAAATCTTCAATCAACCTGCCCGCAGCAGTTGGTTCGTAATCATCAAAAGCTTCAGTTGATTTTTTAATTAATGTATTGAGAGAAGAAAGGATCCAGCGATCAATTTCCGGACGTTCATTTACAGGAATGTATTTTTCTTTAAATGCAAATCCATCCACATTGGCATACAATGCAAAAAACTGGTAGGTATTATATAATGTGACAAAGAATTTTCTCTGAACTTCCTTAATTCCGTCAAGGTCAAATTTTAAATTATCCCACGGCGAAGCATTGGTGATCAGGTACCATCTCGTTGCATCCGCGCCAAACTGGTCAATTGTTTTAAAAGGATCAACAACATTCCCGAGTCGCTTACTCATTTTGTTTCCTGTCTTATCAAGTACGAGGCCGTTTGACACACAGGTTTTGTAAGCAACATTTTCAAATAATAATGATGCAATGGCGTGAAGAGTATAAAACCAGCCGCGAGTTTGATCCACTCCTTCAGCAATGAAGTCCGCCGGGAAGTTTTGATCAAATGGTTCGTTGAATGGTGCAGGATGACCTTCTGCAAGTTTCTTTTTATCAAGTCCCCATTGAGCATATGGCATTGCACCACTGTCAAACCAAACATCAATAAGATCAGGTTCCCGATGCATTGGTTTGCCAGAATCAGAAACAAGAATTACCTCATCTACATAGGGTTTGTGGAGATCAAGTATGCCATCGTGCAAATAATTTTTATTCACAGTTCCACCAAGAACGTCATTTGCTTTTCTGATCTCGGCATTTAATTCATCAATCGAACCAATACATTTTTCTTCTTTTCCATCTTCGGTTCTCCAAACTGGCAAAGGCGTTCCCCAGTAACGGCTGCGGCTCAGATTCCAGTCAACCATATTTTCCAGCCAGTTACCAAACCTTCCTTCGCCAGTCGTTTTCGGTTTCCAGTTGATTGTTTTATTGAGCGCAACCATTTTATCCTTTAATGCAGTTGTGCGAATGAACCATGCATCAAGCGGATAATACAGAACGGGTTTATCTGTTCTCCAGCAATGCGGATAATTGTGCTCGTATTTTTCAACCTTGAAAGCACGGTTTTCTTTTTTCAGCTTTACAGCAATGTCAACATTCACATCAACATACTGTTTCTCATCCTTGTAATTTTTTACAAAGCGATTACTGAATTCACCCAATCCGTCTACAAATTTCCCCTCACGATCAACAAGTGTTAGGATCCCAATTTTATATTTTGATCCGACACGATAGTCATCAGCACCAAATGCGGGAGCGGTGTGCACAATGCCGGTACCATCTTCAGTTGTAACAAATTCACCAAGCAAAACACGAAATGGATTTGCACCTGGAGTAATTTCTTTTATTCTCGAAAGTGAATTTGCTTCGAAAGGAAGCAATTGCTCATAAACAGCATTTTCTACATCACTTCCTTTAAATGTTGTGAGAATTTTCCAGGGCAAAATTTTATTTTCCGGATTATAAGATGCGAAATCTCCGTTCTCATTTTCGGGTTTAAAATATTTTCCCAATAAATTTTTAGCCAGAACAAGATTGACCGGAAGATGTGTATAAGGGTTAAATGTTTTTACAAGGGCATATTCGATATTCGGTCCAACTGTTAATCCAAGATTGGAAGGAAGCGTCCAGGGAGTTGTCGTCCATGCAAGGAAAAATATTTCACCATTTTTCTCAATTGCATCAAACAGGAATTTTGTTTTGTTATCATTCACTGCTTTGAACATGGCAACAGCAGATGTATCCTTTACATCCTTATAAGTGCCCGGCTGGTTTAATTCATGTGAACTTAATCCAGTGCCGGCAGCAGGTGAATAGGGTTGAATGCTTACACTTTTATACAGCAATCCTTTTGTATGTAATTGCTTGAGTATGTACCAAAGTGTTTCAATGTATTCATTCTTAAATGTGATGTAGGGATCATCCAGATCAACCCAGTAACCCATTTTCCTTGTGATGTCATCCCATTTATCCTTGTATCGCAAAACAGCTTCACGACATTTCTGATTATACTCTGCAACGGATATTTTTTTACCAATATCTTCCTTGGTAATGCCCAATTCCTTTTCAACACCGAGTTCAATTGGTAATCCATGCGTATCCCATCCTCCTTTACGGCGAACCTGGAAACCACGCATGGTTTTATACCTGCAAACGAGATCTTTTAATGTGCGTGATATCACATGATGGATTCCTGGCAGTCCATTGGCACTTGGGGGGCCTTCGTAAAAAACAAATGGTGTGGCTCCATCACGAAGGGACACGCTTTTTTCAAATGCTTGTTCCTTTTGCCAGGTAGCCAGCATTTCCTTCTCGATTGTAGGCAGATTCAACTGTGAAAATTCCCTGTATTTAACGCTCATGATGCCCGTCAGGCGTGATTTTAAGGCTGCAAAGGTACGGGAAACACAGGGCTCAAACGGAGCCAGAATAGTTGAAAAAGCTTAAAGGATATTTTATATTTGGACAAGTGCCAAAACTATCAAGCTTTCTACTGTTAAGCCATTTCCTTTTTGTGGGATTATGCGCCAGTGCCAATGTAATTACGGTGACAACCAATGCTGATAGTGGCCCGGGGTCTCTAAGATCCGCACTGAGTGAAGCTGCTGGAAATGGAATTGCTGCAAAAGACACTATTCAATTCAACATTGCGGACCAATCGAGAACTGGAAGAACAATAAGGTTATTAAGTGAATTACCTGACCTGACTTCTAATCTGGTGATCGACGGATCAACTCAGGCCGGTACAAAAATCGGTCGATCAGACGCGAAAATCATTTTGTTAGTGGATGTGGCTCAGAGCAGTCCATTTACAATCCT
>CAZCKF010000349.1:2636-4247 GCA_964499155.1 uncultured Chitinophagaceae bacterium | reverse complement strand
CCTGGATTTATTTCATGGTTTGACGGATGAAATTCCTGTTGGTGTAAAAAAATCTGGCATCCCGGTAATTGCAAGTATCCACGATCTCGTTCCTGAAAAATTTCCACTATGGTTCAATAAAAAAGATGGTGCTGCTTACCGGAAGAAACTAAAATATGCTGCTGAACATGCCGATCATATTATTGTTATCAGTGAACAAACTAAAAAAGACCTCTTAGAAATTTACAATGTACCCGAAGACAATATGACGATCTGTTACCAGTCCTGCAATCCTGCATTTGGCAAATACATCCCGGAGGAACACCAAAGGGCAATCAGGAAAAAATACAATTTGCCATCGCAATTTATTTTATCTGTTGGATCCGTGATTGAAAGAAAAAACCTGCTGGGTTTATGCAAGGCTTTGTTTTTACTGCGCAACGATGTACGATTACCGCTTGTTGTTATTGGTGATGGAAAAGAATACATGAAAATTGTAAAGGACTATATCCAACAGAATGGATTGGCAGAACGTGTTTTATTTCTTTCCGAAACACCTCTTGGCAGTCAACCTGGATTAAGTGCAGCACTAGACCTTCCTGCGATATACCAGATGGCAACAACACTTGTTTATCCATCTTTTTTCGAGGGTTTTGGCATTCCTGTTCTTGAAGCAATGTGGAGCAGGCTGCCGGTGGTTACTTCCAATACTTCATCCATTCCAGAAGTGGGCGGTGATGCTGTCCTGTACGCGGACCCAAATCATGCTGAAGAAATTGCAGAAGGAATTCGGAAAGTTTTAAGTGATGATAGTTTGCGTACATCAATGAAAGAGAATGGATATAACAGGGCCCAAATGTTCTCTACAGAAGCGACGGCTGGGAAGGTGAGGGAGACGTATGTGAGAATAATTTCAAGATTTCAAGATTTCTAGATTTCAAGATTCGCTTCGTAGCAAATTCTTGTGTTAGAGGAAAGACAGCGTGCAGCGAGAAGCGTGCAGCGTTCCATCATTCAACCTCTCCTCTCGAAAACAGCAATCCCTCCGGTACCTTCAACTCCCCCGTCTCAAAATCAATCAATCCATTCCGCTCATCTTCGATATTCGTCGCCTGCGTGTACACGTCTCCCGCGATGGGACGATTGCGCAATTCTTTTTTAAACTCGGCAATTAATTCTGCGCGATTCTCCGAATCTTTGGGACCTCCATAATCAGCAAAACCAAATCCACCCCATTCACTAACGATGATGGGTACCTGCCGGTTGAAAAAGAATGGATCACCGACAACGAGTGGAAATGCCGCAACGCCGACAGTTTTTCCCTTGACAAGATCATTCAGCATTTCCTTCCATCTTTCCAGATCAGGTGTGTAAAGATGTACTGTGTAGATATCTGATTTCATTCTCCCCTCGAGTGAAATATGCTGCCATCCATCGTTATCCACCACCAGGAATTGTGGATGATTGATGTGCATGTAATGATAGGTATCAATAATGTATTTACGTGTCTCTTCATTCGTTGCGATGTCCTGAGCACCCCAATCTTCATTGTAAAGGCTCCAGATCACAACAGATGGATGGGTTTCGATCAATGCCAGCATTCGATTCAATTCATCGAACTGGTTTTTGCGG
>CAZCKF010000349.1:0-2598 GCA_964499155.1 uncultured Chitinophagaceae bacterium | reverse complement strand
TGGCACTTCCACCCAAAGCATCATGCCCATTTTATCTGCCAGGTTATAAATTCTTGGATCAACCCCTGCAATGTGTATACGCACCAGGTTGCAACCAAGTTTTTTCATAGCGATCATATGGCTGCGTATCTGATCAAAAGATGCAGTGGCTGGCTGGTACAAAATGCCGTCGATATACACGGCTTTGTTGTTCAGATACAAACAACATCCGCGCGATTCGATCTTGCGCATGCCGAATTTAGTTTCTATTTCAGCAGTATAACCTTCTGCATCGATCAACTGCGCAACAAGCCGATACAAATGCGGAGATTCAGTCGACCACATTTGCGCATCCGGAACTTCAAGTACGATTCGCTGTTGTTTTTGTCCGGATTTCAATTCAATGGGAAAATCATCAATCGCAAGCAATCGGCGCTCACCTTTTCCAGTGGTAAAAACTTTTAATCGGATGGTATACTTCCCCGGGTCGTGAATGCGCGTTGTTAAATTGAAACGCACAAGATTATCTTCCACGATACTAACGACACCCACTCGAGAACGTAACCGGTTTCTTTCAACTGTTTCAAGCCAGATACTTCTCACCGCACCCGTATGTGTATGATACCAGATGCCACCTCTTTTGTAAACATGCGATTCCTGTTTACCACGTGGTATGTCTGCATCCATTGTATCCTCTATGCGAACAGTAATTCTATTTACCTGCTTTAAATGTTCTTCAGTCAATTCGTAAGAGAATGAAGTATATTCTCCGAAGTGCACATTTTCGCCTTCAATGGTTGTCAATAAAATTCCATTGATCCAAACACGGGTTTCATAGCCACATGCTCCAAAGGTTAATTGCCATATCGTTTTTCGCGGATCAGATTCTTTTTTGGGTAATGTAAATTCTCTTTCATACCAGGCGACAACCTTGTCCCTCCATGTCCCGGAGTTGGTTTCGGATTTCAATTCGAGCATGTGATCTTCGATAGATCCCGGCCATTCGGCGGTATGTTCATAATTGTGTCCATTGAACCATTCTTCTTTCAGACCAGCATCATTTGTATCGATTGCAAACTTCCATTCACCATCGAGTAATTGAAACGATGTGTGGCGGGTAACGGCACGCGGGAGTACATTACCGGCTATATCTGCTAAAAAATTCTCGTCTGCACTTTTGGAAGAGCCGTAGTTGAGCATTTTTGATTTTGGGTTTTGGATTTTGGATTTCTTTTAGATCGAACAGTCAAAATATTTTGGATAATTGTTATAGATCGAAGTCAGTTAATGATGGTTTATGCGAATATTGCGCCAACGTTAAAGCGAGTTTTAATGCTTAATGTGAATTTTGAGTTTGGAATTAAGCGTACAATTTAAATCACAGCCCAAAATGTAAACGACCGTACTCAAAGCCTATGATAATATTTCGAAAATCAGATGCTCGCGAGGTCTCGCAGCAGCTCGAAGCTCGTGGCTAGAAGCTCACAGCTTCACCGGACTCCCCATTCCCACATACCAAACAACACCTTTTTATCAGGCAAATGTCCATTCGATTTAAGCGTGAGCAGTATTTGACCACGATGGTGAGCTTCGTGAGCAATGAGATAGCCAACAAATGCTTCAACATTTGGTTTGAAACCTTTCACTCTGCCTGTTTCGATTCCTATTTGTATTACTGCAGCCATCGTTTCGGCGCTTTCCAAAAAAGCTTTTGAGAGAAGTGATTTTGAAATGGAGTGCTCTTTTTCAATTTTTTTTAAATGTTTCCCTGTTTCGGGAGCTGCAGAATCGATCCACATCAGTCGCACATTGTACAAGTGTGCGAACTGGTGACCAACACTTCGACCCTTACCTGCAAGCGTATCTGATAAATGTTCTTCTGGAATCCCTTCAAGCAAAAAAAGATTGATCCGGTTCGAGATGTGCCATGTGTCGATCAATGACATAGGATTAAGTTAAGAAAAAACCACATAGCCAGATAGCAATTCAAATTTCAAGATTTCAAAATTTCAAAATTCGCTTCGGTAGTTACTATGAAATAAAAACCAACATGTTGCTATATGAATATTGAAATCCTCAAATCCTGTATTGTTCGGGGTTTACTGCTATTTTTAAACCATGCGAGGGAACATTTTCACCAAATTTTTTAATTCTGAAAAAGCAGGTGGTTTTGTATTGATCGCCGCAGCGCTGGTTGCGATAATTCTTGCCAATAACGGTCTGGGTGAAACTTTACTGAATTTTATTCATCGCAAAGTTGATCTTTCTGTTTCTGACATACGACTGAATTACAGTATTGAACATTGGGTGAATGATGGCCTGATGGCTGTTTTTTTCCTGCTAGTTGGATTAGAGATCGAACGCGAACTGGTATTTGGTGAATTATCGAGTTTTAAAAATGCAATACTTCCTGTGCTGGCAGCTATGGGAGGTATGGTGTTTCCTGCAGGTATCTATTTATTATTTAATGCGGGCACCGAAACCCAACCTGGCTTCGGTATTCCAATGGCAACCGACATTGCATTTGCTCTCGGAATTTTATCACTCGCAGGCAGTCGAGTACCTGTTTCACTTAAAATATTTTTAACTGCCCTCGCCATCATCGATGACCTGGGTGCA
>CAZCKF010000348.1:541-4249 GCA_964499155.1 uncultured Chitinophagaceae bacterium | reverse complement strand
AGTATTTCCGTTCTTTATCAATCGTGCGAGGATAAATCAGTGCAGCTCAAACATAGCCTCAATTTCAACCGGAATATTATCCGGAAGTGTATCACTCCCAATTGCACTGCGAACACCGATTCCATTTTCTTCTCCCCAGATCTTTGCAAAGAGTTCACTGCAACCATTGATCACATACGGATGTTTTTCAAATCCCTGTACACAATTCACCCAGCCAAGTACTTTCACAACGCGTTTAATTTTATCAAGACTGCCCAGATGTTTTTTAATTGACGCAATCATTGTCAGTCCCACCTGTTGAGCTGCAAGTTTTCCCTGCTCCAAATCCATATCCACACCCACCTTGCCACGCAGAAATGTTTTGTCATTGTTCAATGGTCCATGACCTGACAGATACAAAAATTTTCCAACCACCAGTAACGGTTTATATACTCCGATCGGAGTGGGTGCAGGAGGTGGCATCAATTCTGCAAATCGTTGCTCTGGCGTTAGTGTGCTCATAAATAGGAAAACAGGATTGGTTAAGGATTACAGGATTTATTCCGCGAAATACTGATTTTTTATAATTTTTTTTATCAGCCTTTATTTTAATTCCCCATTATGCGATAAATGACGCTTGAAGCTATAAACAACTCGCGGCCCTCGCAGCTCGAAGCTCACAGCACCTTCTACAATTTAAATTATTAGGTCAATGATTAAAACACCTAACAAGCCCAATACGGAGACAAAAGTCTCCATCAAACTCCACGACCTCAAAGTATCTCTTATACTCACATTAAAATATTCTTTAAACATCCAAAATCCAGCATCATTCACATGAGAGAACATCAGGCTTCCTGCGCCGATTGAAAGTACCATCAGGTTCGGATCTGTATTTGTTTGAATAAGTAATGGAGCAATGATGCCTGCCGCTGTAAATCCAGCCACTGTTGCAGAACCCACAGCTACACGAATGATTGCTGCTGCAAGCCATCCGAGAAAGAGCGGAGATACATTCATTCCTCCGAGAAGATCTGCAATTTCATTACTCACACCACTGTCAATCAGGATCTGTTTTAATGCACCTGCACCTGCAATAATCAACAATATCATTGCAATATCTTTTACTGCTTCGGCATATGTATTCATTACCCATGGCAGTTTTTTTCCTCTTGTTGTTCCCAGCAAAAAAGTTGCTGCAATCAGTGCAATGATCATTACAATAGAGGGCTGCGCGAAAAAGGAAATTTCATTTTCGTATCCATCAATAATAAAAGGCAGAGCAGATGTAATGGCGAACAAAACCACCGGCAACAGCGCAACAAAAAAACTGGTGGAAACTGCAGGTAGATTATTTGTATCAATGGAAGGTGGTCGAAAGGTTTCGAGTGGCCGAGATGGAATATTTTTCAGTGTGCGTGAAAATATCGGACCTGCAATAGCGATGGTTGGAATCGCAATCGCAATTCCGTACAACATTGTTTTAGCCATGCTTGCATCAAATTGCACAACAAGTGCTGCAGGAGAGGGGTGAGGTGGTAAAAATCCGTGTGCAACTGAAAGTGCAGCAAGCATTGGAATACCGGTTGCAACAGCAGGTAATTTATATTGATACACCAGTGAGAAGACAAGCGGAATTAACAAAACGAATCCGGTATTATAAAAAAGTGGAATACCAATAATAAATCCGACAAGTGCAAGTGCCCAGTGAATATTTTTCATACCCACGCGGTTCATGATCGAACCAGCAATCTGTTGCGCCGCTCCGGTTTCCGCGATCAGCTTTCCCAGCATGGCACCCAGAACAATGATGATCACGTTCCCTGCAAGGATATCACCAATTCCTTTTTCAACAGATTTTGTAACCTGGTTGATCGGAATACCCAATGCAAGTCCCGCAATAACGCAAACAACCAGGAATGCGAGAAATGGATTGACTTTTAATGCAGCAATTAATACAACGAGTGAAACAAGTGCGAGAAAGACGATCAGGAGCGACATTGGTGGAGGTTCGTTGGACGAAATAACAATACAATGTCCAATATTCAATGTCCAATGTCCAATGCTCCGTAGCGGTATGCTTTGTAAGGTAGGAGTTTGTCGCTACCGAAATGCACATCGTACATCGTACATCGTATATCGTACATCAGCAGCCTCCTACTAATTAAAGACATACGCATACTCAATCTTCCCCGTGACTTCCTTATCCTTCGTATACGCCACTTCTCGGATTTTGAGACCTCGCTGGTCGTATTGGTATCGCCAGATCATGTAGTTGGATGAATTGGCTGGAACGGTGAGTTTTTGAATGAGTTCTCCTTTTGCACCGTAATAGAAAATATAATCAGGAAGTACACGCCGTGCACGACGATTAAAACGCGCAATATCGGTCAGGCGGTTATTATCATCGTAATAATAATAAACACTTTCCTGCGCCACTCCGTTCTTTAAAGGTTTTTCTTCTGCAAGATTGCCATCAGCATCGTAAACAAACTGCACTTCAAGGTTTGTAGTTCCATTCACCATGCGCGTCATTTTTTCCGCTTTGCCTGCAGCATTGTAAAACCAGTTGTGTATCTCAGTTGTATTTATTGCATTTCCAGTATCCGATGAAATGCTGGTGATCGATTTTAATCTGCCTGCCTCGTCATATACGTAAGTACTTGTGCTGAACATACTGCCGGTACTGTCGTATGTTTTAACCAACCTTGATTCATTGTCAAAAACAGAAACAAGACGGGTTTCATCCGTTTCATTTGATCTCGTGGCCGTGTGAAGTTCCCCGTTGCCAGTTAATACCTGGACACCAAAAAAATCTTCGGTTCTGTTACCATCCGCGTCATAACCTGTAATTGAAACTTTTGCTACTCTATTGGCCTTGTAAAGTTTCATCATGGCATTCGTTTCCGAGGTACCGATAATGTCCTTATAATAGTATTGAGCGCCGGCAATGAAGGAGAGCAATACGATGCCCAGCGTGAAAATGTATTTCATGAGGATAATAGGTCTTTCGGCAAATTTAAACATTATGAACGTCAGGTGGAAAACCAGTTGAGCCTGTGAGGCTTTTGTGGTTATTTTTAAGCAAAAATTTAACGTGTCCCACACTCCTGAACGTACTGAAAAGGACTGCCTAAACTGCGGAACCATTGTGCATGGGCGGTTTTGCCATATCTGCGGCCAGGAGAACATCCTTCCAAAAGAATCGTTTGGGAAGATGGTAGTTCACTTTTTTTATGACCTCACCCATTTCGATACCAAATTTTTTGATACGCTCAAATACCTGATTTTCCGTCCAGGCTTTTTGCCAAGAGAATATATCAATGGAAAAAGAGCCAGGTATTTGCACCCGATCAGGATGTACCTGTTTACAAGTGCATTTTTTTTCCTTGTTTTTTTTGCCCTGTTTGATGCAAATGATGCAGTTAAAGTAAATACCAATTCATTTTTAACGCGTGAACAAAGACTTGATGAAATCGAGGATTTAAAAAAGGACATCAGCCAGGATCCATCCGACAGTCTTATCAAACAGGCACAGATACGTTTATTACAGGATTCATTGATACCAGTAACCTATGGACAGCTTGCAGCTATGGATACTGTGTCCCATTTCACTTTTATATATCCCATCACCTATAATTCACGCGAAGAATATGATTCAGCACAAGCCCGTGCAGAAAAAAAAGATGGGTGGTTTAAGAGAAGAATGATCCTTCGTGGAATTGAAGT
>CAZCKF010000348.1:0-531 GCA_964499155.1 uncultured Chitinophagaceae bacterium | reverse complement strand
GGAGCCAATGTATTGAAAAAATGGGGCAATGATTTTCTTCATACACTGCCATATTTGTTATTTGTATCGCTTCCGTTTTTTGCAGCCATTTTGAAACTTTTGTATGTGCGTCGTAAAAAATTCTTTTATGCCGACCATGCGATCTTCACTGTATTCCACTACATATTCAGTTTTATTCTTCTCTTGTTTGCTTTTGCATTTTTAGAGCTTAGAGATGTTACGGGATGGAAAATTTTTAATTGGGTTGCAGCCATATTATTTATATCATGGCCCATTTACCTGCTTATTTCGATGAAACGATTTTACATGCAGGCAACATGGAAAACAATTCTCAAATTCCTGTTGCTAAACCTGATTGGCTTTATTATGCTGATTATCCTGTTCTCGATATTTATGTTGATAACAATACTTTGATAAAATATTTTACATGGAAGATGTTTTGAATTCATTCGGAAGGCTGGTTTCCATCATGGATGATCTGCGTGAGAAATGCCCATGGGATAAAAAACAAACCATTCAATCTTTAAGACA
>CAZCKF010000347.1:0-4252 GCA_964499155.1 uncultured Chitinophagaceae bacterium | reverse complement strand
TCACAGAGTATAATCCACCCTTAAGCCCCTTTTCGGAGGGGCTTTTTTATCGCGCCTGGTCTCCCTGATTATTTTGATCAGGCAACACAGGTTCATGAAGTTCAACAGGTTTGACTGTTTTTTTCCTGAGCTTCATGTTAAGCATCTCAACGCCAAATGAAAACGCCATTGCAAAATACACGTAGTTCTTCAGGTGTAACTCATGTGCTTTTTCAGAATCCCATCCTTCAATAATTAATACAACACCAACAAGTACAAGGAATGACATTGCCAGCATTTTCAAAGTGGGATGTTTATGGATGAAGTTTGAAATTCTTTGACTGAATAAAAACATGACGATCATTGCGATCACTACAGCAACGATCATAACAGAAACATGTTTTGCAATACCAACTGCTGTAATCATGCTGTCAAAAGAAAATATCATATCGATCAGCATGATTTGAAATACTGCTGCACCAAAACCTGATGCTGCTTTTGTTGCATTATTTTCCAATGCTGCTTCATCACCTTCGAGTTTGTGATGAATTTCTTTTACTGTTTTATATAAAAGAAACAAACCGCCCAGCAGCATTACCAGGCTTGCAAGGTCAATTGGTTTGTCTACTATTGGTATTGTAAAAAGTGGTTTTCCTTTTTGAGAGATGAGCCATGTTAAACCAAATAAAAGAATTATACGAACAAGAATTCCTGAGACCATCCAGATCCTTCTTGCATTTAATTGCTTTGTTTTATGAAGACGTCCCATAATAATGGAAACGAAAATGACATTGTCAATACCAAGAACGACTTCGAGAATTGTAAGCGTCAGCAAGCTGATTAATCCGTCTGCAGTAAACAGCGCTGAAAAATCAAGACCTTCCATTATTAGAGTTTTTGATTAAGATGATTGACAATTCGTTTTACAATTTTTGGGCCTTCATAAATAAATCCTGTCCAGACTTGTAATAATGAAGCGCCTGCATTCAGTTTTTCGATTGCATCGTCAGATGTAAAGATGCCACCGGAACCGATAATTTTAATACGCCCCCCACTTTTTTCATTGATATACCTTATTACATCTGTTGATCTGTTTCTGACCGGAGCTCCACTTAAACCACCTGAACCAATTGAATGCACGATTTCCTTTTTTGTGTTCAGTCCCTCCCTGCTTATCGTTGTATTCGTGGCTACAATTCCATCGAGGTTTATTTCAAGCGCCAGATCAATTACATCATTCAATTGCATTTCTGTAAGGTGCAATTTTTAAAAGAATGGGCTTTGGATCAGCTTTCTTTTTGTTTAGTGTTTGCAGGTGTGTAAGTATTTTTTTAAGTGATTCTTTTTCCTGCAACTCACGTAAGCCTGGTGTATTCGGCGAACTAACATTTACCACGAAATAGTCAACGTAATCTCCAAGTGCATGAAAACATTTTTCATAATCTTTCCATGCCTCTTCATTAGGTGTTGCTTTATTTTTTCCAATATTTCCACCAATTACCATTTTGTGTTTGCCTGACATGCTGTGCTTCCATTCCCGCAATCGATCTGCAATAATTTCTACCCCGTCATTGTTAAATCCCATGCGATTAATCAGCGCATTATCTTTTTGTAAACGAAACAGTCTGGGCTTTTCATTTCCTGATTGAGCAATAGGAGTAACAGTTCCAATTTCAACAAAACCAAAACCAAGTGCATATAACTCTCTCAGGTATTTTGCATTCTTATCAAATCCGGCACCCAATCCGACCGGGTTGCTGAATTTCAAATTGAATACATCAACCAATAAATTCTGGGGTCTGTGAGATGATTGTATGTGATTTCGAATAAAAGAAATGGAACACAATGTTCTCAATACATTCATCGAAAAATAATGCACGCCTTCGGGAGGGAAAATAAAGAGAAATGAACGCAGCAGGCGATACATGGTTTGCGAAGATAATCCTTAACTTTGAGAAAAGGTTGCATAAACAACTAGCTGAGGCAAGGTCCAGGATACCCGTCCGACTGGCGTCAGCCGGGCGGGCAAGGTCCAGGGTCCAAATTGCCTTCGTAAAAGGGATATAGTAAATTTTTAAAATTTTAGAAATGCAGGAAGCGTATATCGTAGCTGGATTCAGGAGTGCGGTTGGAAAAGCAAAGAGGGGAGGATTTAGATTTTACAGGCCGGATGATCTGGCAGTTGATGTGATCAAAGGTTTGATGGCATCAGTACCGCAACTGGATGCAAAGCGAGTCGACGATGTAATTGTGGGAAATGCAGTACCTGAAGCAGAACAAGGGTTGCAGGTAGCAAGAATTATTTCAGCACGTGCTTTGGGTTTTGATGTTCCGGGCATGACTGTGAATCGTTATTGTGCATCAGGACTCGAAACCATAGCGATTGCAACTGCAAAGATTCGGACAGGGCTTGCTGATTGTATTATTGCCGGAGGAACGGAGAGTATGAGTCTCGTACCCACCGCAGGTTGGAAAACAGTTCCTGCCTATTCCATTGCAAAAGATGAACCTGATTATTATTTGAGCATGGGTCTGACGGCTGAAGAAGTGGCGAAGGATTATAAAGTATCGCGGGAGCAACAGGATGAATTTTCTTTTGAATCGCACAAGAAGGCGATCAATGCCATACAGGCAGGGCATTTTAAAAATGGAATTCTGCCAATCAATGTTGAAGAAGTTTACCTCGATGAAAAAGGAAAAAAACAAAAAAGAAATTATACAGTTGATACAGATGAAGGTCCGCGTGCAGACACATCTATTGAAGTACTTGCGAAATTGAAGCCTGCCTTTGCACAAAACGGAACAGTAACCGCAGGAAATTCTTCACAAACAAGTGACGGCGCTGCGTTTGTAGTTGTGATGAGTGAAAAAATGGTGAAAGAACTTGGATTGACTCCAATTGGAAGACTTGCAGGTTGTGTTTCTGCAGGTGTTCATCCGCGAATCATGGGTATCGGACCTGTTGCAGCTATTCCAAAAGTGTTGAAACAACTTGGAATGAATTTATCGCAGATCGATCTTATTGAATTGAATGAAGCTTTCGCATCGCAGGCAGTCGCAGTCATTCGGGAAGCTGGCCTTGACCCCCAGAAAGTAAATATCAATGGCGGAGCAATCGCACTCGGTCATCCACTTGGTTGCACAGGTGCAAAACTGACCATTCAAATTCTCGGCGATATGAAACGCCTAAACAAAAAATACGGCATGGTCACCGCCTGTGTTGGTGGAGGACAGGGCATCGCCGGTATAATTGAGAGACTATAATTCCTTAATTATATTTTGATCTTAAGCTACCATTCGCATCAATATTAACGGGATGCGGCTATTGGTGTTTTCATACTGAATTTTATCTCATCATAGATTGCTCTTTCCACATCAGATAATCGTTTCTGCGTTTGTGGATCTGATACATTTGATAACAAAACAACAGCAAACTCCGAATCAGGGTACAGGCAAATCAAACTTGTATATCCATACGATCCGCCATTTTGAAAAATGCGTCGTTCGTCGGTCGCTGTTTTGTTGAGTTGCCAGTTTATTCCCATTGCAAACTCCTCGATATCGCCCCATGCCACTTCATGTGATAAGCGAATGATCGGATCCTTTTCATTTAAATGCATGGAAGAATATTTCATCATATCTCGCAGTGTGGACTTCAACCCACCGGCTGCACCGGTTATGAAGGGAGTAAAAGGCATTTCTGTTTTATTTCCATTATATCCCAGGGCAAGTGCCGGCTGGTTTTTTGGTTCCTGCAGGAAAGTGTTTTTCATATCCATTTTGGTGAAAATATTTTTCACGAGCAAATCCTGGTAAGTGGATTTGTAAATTTTTTCCAGGATATAGCCAAGCATTTGAATTCCTGCATTTGAGTAGGAAAATTTCTCACCTGGTTGTTCCGTGATCCGAATTTTTTTCAGGTCTTCAAAAAATTTTGCTTTGGAATATTTCGCCTGCAAGCGATTAAGTTGATAAGGAAGCGAATCATAGTTCGGATTTTTAAATAATTCAGGTTTATCAGGCAGCATCCGGGGTAATCCGCTCATATGAGTAACGAGGTGGCGAATCAGAATGGGTTGCTTTTTGTATTCAAGGTTTTCAAATTTTCCATCGAGGTATTTACGGATATCATCATCGAGACTGATTTTATTTTCAACAATGGCTTTTGCAAGCAGTGTTCCTGTAAAAGTTTTTGTTAGGGATGCTATTTCATAAATGGTTTCATCTGTGGGAGGTGTGTTGTTTCCAATTTCAGTTTCTCCATAATGATAAG
>CAZCKF010000346.1:0-4279 GCA_964499155.1 uncultured Chitinophagaceae bacterium | reverse complement strand
ACCATACACCCGATTTTGTGGTGGATGAACGTGGAATGAAAACAGGGATCAAAGCTTTTTTACACCTTGTGGTTGATTACATGCAATCGAAAAGAAAATGAAACAATTTTTAATTTTTTGCTTCCTTCTACTCTCTTTGTCATCCATTTCGCAAAAAACCGACAAGAAGCTTACCCGGGAAATAGAAGCCTTGTTAAAAAACTATGGCGGTGTTATTGGTGTTTATGTGAAGGATATTAAAAAAAATAAAATTGTTGCGATCAATGCAGATACCATTTTCCCAACTGCAAGCATGATCAAGATTCCGATTCTTGTTGGGGTAATGGCGAAGATCGAGCGTGGAGAATTACAGTACAACCAACCATTGCAATATCGTGATTCGCTTTTGTATGCAGGGGTGGATATACTGGGCTCGTTTAAACAGGATGAAAAAATCGATTTAAGTAAAGTAATGATGCTCATGCTTACAATGAGTGATAATACATCAAGCCTCTGGCTTCAAAGTCTTGCTGGTACAGGAACACGCATCAACGAACTTCTTGACAGTATTGGATTGAAAGACACGCGCATGAATTCACGGACTCCAGGAAGAGAGGGCAACAGGAGTTTATTTGGATGGGGGCAAACGACACCAAGAGAAATGGCAACGCTGTTGGAAAAAATTGCTCGCAACCAGTTATTCTCGCCAGTCGCAACAGAAAGAATGCAGCGAAGCCTGTCACGGCAATTCTGGGATGGCCATGCGGTTTCTCAAATTCCTCCCTACATTTCTGTGTATACAAAGAATGGAGCTGTGAATGAATCCCGGAGCGAAGTGTTGTATGTAAATGCGCCGCACAGGCCTTACGTTTTTTGTATCAGCACTAAAAACAATAAGGATACATCCTGGCAGCGCACCAATGAAGCATGGGCGCTTACAAGAAAAATTTCGAAACTGCTTTGGGAATATTTTGAACCACGAGATAAATGGGAACCTTCGAACTCTGACAGGATCTATTGAAACAGGTGATATACCGCGAGGCTCATCACATATGCCAGTGCTGTCATATATACGAGTTGAATGATGGGCCATTTCCATGTACGCGTTTCTCGTTTTACTATCGCAAGTGTGCTCATACACTGCATGGCAAATAAATAAAACACCATCAGTGAAAGCGCAGTTGGTAAATTGAAAACAGGTGTTCCATCCGGCCTTTTTGCTGCACCCATTTTCTCTCTTAGTTTTAAGCTGTTGTCATCGTCTTCGCCAACACTATAGAGTGTGGCCATCGTACCAACAAATACTTCTCGCGCAGCAAACGATGTAATCAATGCAATGCCAATCTTCCAATCGTAACCAAGAGGTTCGATCGCCGGCTCAATACTTTTGCCTAATATTCCTGCATATGAATTTTCAAGTTTTGCAGCGTAATAAATTCTGTCTGCTTCCTCGGAGGATATGCCCGAAGATTTATTCGTCGCATATTGAGCTTCTACTTTTTCCATTCTTCCGGATGGGCCAAAAGAACTGAGCGCCCACAATACAAGACTGATGATCATAATAACGCGACCGGCTTCCACTACAAAGATCCTGGCCTTGCTCCACATGGTTTGTGCAATATTTTTCCATCTTGGAGAACGATAGGTTGGAAGTTCCAGGATAAAAAAACTTTTTTCTTTGATATGGATAAACCATCGTGCTATCCAGGAAACAAAGAGTGCAACAACAACTCCGAAAACATACAGCGACATCATTACCAGTCCTTGCAGGCTGAGGATGCCAAAAAAATAAGTATTAGGAATTACAAGGGCGATCAAAATGGTATACACGGGCAATCGTGCAGAGCAACTCATTAACGGGGTGATAAGAATCGTCAGCAATCTTTCTTTGCGATTCTCGATTGATCGCGCGCTCATGATGGCAGGAACGGCGCACGCAAATCCGCTGATCATCGGCATTACACTTTTTCCATTCAAACCAACTGACCGCATCAATCGGTCTGTAAGAAAACTGATGCGCGCCATATAACCCGTGTCCTCCAGTAATGAAATAAGGCCGAAAAGGATCATTATCTGCGGGACGAAAACAAAAATTCCACTCAGTCCCGCAAGCACTCCATTCAATAACATATCCGAAAACATATTCTCCGGAAGTGCGCTTGCAAGTGAATTGTTGAGTGCAGCAAAACCTGTTTCAATCCAATCCATCGGATGTTGCGCCAGCCAGAAAACGCTTTGGAATAAAATAAACAAAACAGAAAGTAGAATTAAATAACCCCACCTTCTGTGAAGAAGGATATCATCAAGTTTGTCGGTAAATAATTTATCCTGAAGAGGATCGGGTTCGGCAACCGCAACCTGCATGATATGCCTGATGCGTGCATATCGCTGCACAACCTCTTCCCCCTGGGTTTTAGTGGGATTGAATTTATGGGCCTGCTCTACATTTTCGATCGTGTCCTGCATTGAAGCAGACAAATCAAAAGATTCGTGATTGATGAGGTAGTGTATGGCAGAATAATCGCTTGTCCCTGGAATCAAACCTTTAACAGTTTCAATGGCATTTTCTGCCAGGGCGTAATTATTAATAAAATCTCTTGCTGGTACCTGGTAACGGCCTTGAATGGTTAATGCAATTGCCTTCTTTAATTCAGCAATGCCTTTATTCTTTCTTGGATTAACAGAAATAACAGGAACGCCAAGCTCGCGCTCCAGTTCTGAAATATTTACTCGAATACCTTTCCTTCTCGCGATGTCAAGCATGGTGAGTGCAACCACTACTGGAGTTTTGAGATCGATGATCTGGCTGCAGAATAAAAGATTTCTCTTGAGATTGCTGGCGTCAACCACGGCTACAACAACATCAGCATGAATGCCCGTCTCCTGTTTCAAAAGAACACGATAGCTTACCCATTCATCGAGGCGCCGGGGGTAAATGCTGTACGTGCCGGGAAGGTCAATTACTTCGGCATTGAACCCGGTGAGGTGGGTGGTTCCTGACTTTTTATCAACCGTAACACCCGGGAAGTTGCCCACCTGTTGGTTCATGCCGGTTAAAGCGTTGAAAAGCGAACTTTTTCCGCTGTTTGGGTTGCCAACAAGTGCTATATGTATTGATTTATCCGCCAAGATCAGCCTGCAAATGTAGTTGGACCAAAATGGTCATTCTTACGAATTGCGGATTTTAAACTCCTGCAAAAGGAAATCTTACAGAAGTTTAACGAAAGTGGCAAACCTCAACCCGCATTAACGCGTCAGTCATAATACCTTTGACTAAATTTCCCGACCGAATGAGGAACATCTATTTGATTACAGCCATCGTGCTCACATCGTGTGCTACTACAGAATCTTCCAAGATCCGAAAAGCCGACCGGCCTGTTTTGGAAAATTTACAAAAGCATGTTTCTTTTCTTGCTTCAGATGAATTACAGGGAAGGCGTACGGGCACTGAAGGAGAAAAAAAGGCGGCGGATTACATTTCTGCTGAATTTAAAAGCATTGGGCTTGTTCCAAAGGGAACCAAAGATTTTTTCCAGGAATTTGAAGTGTACGATGGAAAGGCAATTGATTCATCAACACATTTTATAATTAACGGTGAGCCGCTTGCGGTGGGTAAAGACTTTTTTCCTTTTGCATACAGCCCTGATATAAATATGGAAGCGCTGCCGGCTGTTTCTGTGCAAGAGGCTGACATGCCCTGGATAATCGACCTTAAAGAATTACTTGAATTAAATAAGAACAATCCTCATTTTGACCTGGCTGCGAAGATCAAAGAGCAAACAAATGCAGCAAGGGACAAGGGCGCTTCGGCAATTATTTTATACAACAGCACAGAGACTGCAGATAATTTACAATTCGATCCAAGGGATCGCAGCGATACAACGCTCATACCTGTGATCTATGTAAATAAAGTTGCCGCGAAAAAATATTTTTCAGATGAATCAGCAACGCTTGATATTAAACTGAAGGTAGATGTTGAAGAAAAGAGGCGGTATGGAAGAAATGTTGTGGGCTTTATAGACAATGGCGCAAACAATACTGTTGTACTCGGCGCACACTACGATCATTTGGGATATGGCGAAGATAAAAATTCAATGTATCGGGGTGATGAAAAGCTCATTCACAATGGCGCTGATGATAATGCTTCTGGTACAGCAGCATTGATCGAGCTCGCAAGAATGCTTAAGGGATCGCCTGTGCGAAACAGCAATTACATTTTTGTTGCATTCTCTGGCGAAGAACTTGGATTGTTTGGGTCCAAATATTTTGTTGAAAATTCTCCGGTTGACCTGAAAACAAT
>CAZCKF010000345.1:3686-4336 GCA_964499155.1 uncultured Chitinophagaceae bacterium | reverse complement strand
TTGTTGAATGACAATGACATCCGGGGTGCTAAATGGATACTCATCAATATCAATTCTGCTGAAGGTGAGCATGAATTCACGATGGATGAAGTGGAGATCATTCAAAATCATTTATTATCACAAGCCGGAGAATCGACAGATGTAATTCTCGGTTTGGGTTATGATAATTCACTGGGTGATAAAATTGGAATCACATTGATTGCAACAGGATTTCAACACAAGGATCCATTTGCACAAAAAGAAGTGAAGAAGGTAAATGGAGATGAAAAAATTGTAATGATACTTGGTCAGCAACCAGAAATGAAAGCAGAAGAAATTAAACCTGTTGCACCAATTGATCCCCTTGCACCAACACTTGTTGATGAAACTCTCGATGTTGAAATGGTTGTTCCAAAACCAGAAGTATCAGTGATCAGACAAGAAAAAATTACTACTGAAGAGAGCGCTCCTACAACAATGATTTTGTGGGAACTAGATTCAGATCAAGATGATGATCGTAATACTACGACTACTGATGAGGGTAAAATTACTGTGGGAAATTTATCGAATGAAGAACCGATTAACAGTATAAATTCGGTTTACCAATCCGCTTCCACATCAACCCGTACCGAACCTTTTACCCAACAAAATAATTCGACGACGTCTGCAGC
>CAZCKF010000345.1:0-3676 GCA_964499155.1 uncultured Chitinophagaceae bacterium | reverse complement strand
GGATATCTGGCCAGACCATCCAATATTTACGCAGAATCACAAGCAGAGGTAGTAACCTCAATAAGTTCTGCCGAAGAACCGGTTTCTACACCGGCTGCTGACGAGGAATGCATTCCCGAAATGCAACTGGTGATTAGAAATGACATTCCAGCGGCGGAGGAGTCTAGGGCCCATCATTCTCTACCACCTATTGCGAACACTGCAGAGGATTCGGCGATGCCGGACGAAGCAGAAGAGCAAAAACGTAGGGCTGCTGAACGATTGCACAAGTTGCGCAACTTGTCATTCAATTACAATTCAGCAGACCCGAATAACGAGTTTGAAAACGTGCCGGCTTACATCCGCCGCAACATGGAATTGTACAACACAATCTCCACTGTTGAAAATTTCTACAGCAACATCGAAGTCAAGCCTGATCAGAACAACCAGGGTCAGATCAGCACACTCAATACTTTTTTAGACGGGAAAAAACCAGATTGATTACTTCGTTTCATGAAGCCTTTCCCCCATAGGGATTAAAAAGGCTGGTGTTTTTAGTTGTTCCCCCGCTATTCGTAGCGGGGGTTTCTTTTAGCGCCAATTAACGCTAATTAGAGCTAATTAACGCTAATTCTTTATCAGTGATTTGGACAAAACAGAAAAGTATGTTCGACCTGAAGAATTTTGAAATTTTGAAATCATTGAAATCTTGAAATGAGCCATGTTGAAATACCCTCATCGTTGAATCTCCCACAAATCAGCTATACGCAAATTACAGATCTGCATTCTCAAATTTTCTTCGGGAGAAAAAATAATACAGAATGAGATATGCAAATGCGGCGATAAATAAATAAGTGGAATCAGGTCGGCTCATGAATTGCTTCGTAACATTTTCAAGAAATGGATTGGGTATTAATGCATCGTTTGATTCAAGCGGGAGATAGTAAGCAATCTTTGTAGCATATTCCATCATTAATGCCCAGAGCAAATTTTCAATGACAACCATGTATAAAAAGAATACGCCGATTGCAAGACCTGATCTTTTCAACAACAAACTTATCACGAGTGCAACGGAAATATGGCTGAGTGATTGAAGAAAATACCTGCCGATGTATCCGAAATTATCAAAGCTGACATCATCTCCTGTCGACATGCCAAACAATAATGCTGTAATAAATACCAGCAATGTTGAAGCGAAAGCAAGTATGACCGCATCGAGCATTTTTACATGAATAAATCGCGTGCGACTCCAGCCGTCAATAATATTCTGCCTGTGTGTTTTGTATGAATATTCATTAGTGACAGACATGATCATCAGCAATCCCGGTATGAAATGTAAAAAACTGCTTAGGTAAGAAATGGTATTCCAAACTCTCGGAAATTCAAATAAACCTGCAGCAACCAAAATATTGGTTTCAGAAGCTTCACGCTGGCGGATCGATTCGACGTACCAGGCGATATAGTTCAATCCAAATATGCTTATGATAAACAAAATGGAGAGAATGATGAAAGCTCTGTAATTTTTCACCTTCATCCATTCAATCTTTAATGCGTGCAACATGTGAAATATTTTAATTGTTGGTAAGCTCGAAGAATTTTGTTTCGAGACTCTTCTTTTTTAACTGAAGTTGGTTAAGCGCTACACCGTTGTTAAAACAATAACGATTGATCTCGTCAAGCTTTGCAGTGCCCATGGGATAAAATACCTGGATAGAATCACCATGATGTTTTATCTGCGTAAAGCCGCTCATTGATTTAAGTACTGATTCGAGTTTTGTAAGGTCTGCAGCACATACTTCAACAATGTCTTCGTTTACCAGTACTTCATCAACATGTCCTGCTGTCAACAAAACTCCTTTTTTCAAAATTGCAACGTGCGTACAAACTTTTTCAACTTCATCAAGCAGGTGGCTCGCCATGATCACAGTTTTACCTTCACCTGCCAGACGTTTGATCAGTTCGCGTATTTCTGCAATACCAACAGGATCAAGCCCGTTTGTTGGTTCATCAAATACAAGAACACCGGGATCACCGAGCAGGCATGATGCAATAGCAAGCCTTTGTTTCATTCCAAGTGAATACGTACTGAACTTGCTTTTCTTGCGCTCCAACAGGTTTACTTTTTCAAGCACCCTGTCAATATCATTATGTCCTTTTTCTTTTATTTCCGCAGCGATGCGAAGATTTCTTTCACCGGAGAGGTAGTGATAAAAATTGGGAGTTTCTAATAGTGTTCCGATTTGCTTTCGTGTATCCGAATCGGCAACCTTTCCAAAAAATGTAAAACTTCCGGAAGTTTGTTTCAGGATATCCATCACAATTCCAAGCAGCGTAGTCTTGCCGCTTCCATTGGGCCCAAGAATTCCAAACACAGATCCTTCCGGCACATCAAATGAAACATTGTTCAGTGCCTGGATCCTTCCGTAAAATTTTGTGATGTTCTTTGTTGAGAGAACGATGCTCATTAGCGAGTTTGTTTAAAGTGAAGATATTACATAAGTTTTTATCATATAGGGACTTTAATCAGCAATTTCAAGATTTCAAGATTTCAATATTTCAAGATTCTTTAGGCCGTAAAGTCTTTACTATTTGTGGTTCCGTTTCAGTCGAAGTTATTTCACCACTCAATTGCATACATAAATTTTCAAGCTCCATTCAAAGGATCTTGCAAAGCCAATTTTGAAATTTTGAAATTTTGAAATTTTGAAATTCGGTTATTTCTTCGCAGCATCCAATCCACATCTCAGCCATTCAGCAAACTCACTCGGAGATGGTGTATAGAATTTCGTTCTGACAAGTGCGCGTTCATCAGTGCTGATGATTGCGTATTGAGGTTGTGAAGTAGCGTTAAAATTTTCGGTTTGGAACACCGTCCATTTATCACCAACGGTTACAATGTTTTTTTGAACGCCGGTCTTTGTTTTGTAAACCATTTGCTCCTGTACAGGTAGTTTGATTCTTTCATCTACATAAAGCGAAACCACAATAAAATCGTTGATCATCAATTTCTGTACATCTGAATCAACCCACACTTTCTCTTCCATGCGCCGGCAGTTGACACAAGCCCAGCCAGTGAAGTCGATAAGCAATGGTTTGTTTTCTTTTTTTGCCAGGGCCAGCGCTTCTTCATAATCCCGCAAAGGTTCGATCACTCCGTGTTGTTCTGCATTGTGGGAATAAATACTGTATGATAGTGGGGGAGGAAAACCACTTATCAGTTTTAGTCTTGCCCATTCAGTATTGGTAAGACCGGGCATAAGATAAACAGTAACTGCTGTAAAAACTGCAATGAAAATGATCCTTGCAGGAGTGAATTTTACACGTGCTTTATTTCCAAATCGAAAAACACCTGCGAGATAGAGAACGATGAGTATTCCTATGATCACCCATGATGCAATGAATACTTCACGTTTTAGAATACCCCACTGTTTTACATTGTCTGCATTCGCGAGAAATTTGATCGCAAGAGCAAGCTCAATAAATCCAAGTACAACTTTTACTTCAGTGAGCCATCCACCAGATTTTGGCATTGATTTCAATCCCTGAGGGAACATTGCAAATAATGCGAATGGCAACCCGAGTGCAACACCAAATCCTGCAGCGCCTGCAGTCAATGGCCATGCACCTTCATCTGCTACGCCGAAAAGTAGACTTCCAAGAATAGGGCCTGTACATGAAAAAGAAACAATGGCGAGTG
>CAZCKF010000344.1:3845-4351 GCA_964499155.1 uncultured Chitinophagaceae bacterium | reverse complement strand
ACTGCCAGCAAAGAAAATGATAATGTTTACCTGAGATGGAAAACAACAGGGGAACAAAACAGTGATCGCTTTGAAATTGAAAGGTCAGCGGATGGACGATATTTCAACAAAATTGGAGCAGTGAAAGCTGCAGGAAATTCTGTTTCCGAATATTCTTACGATTTTACAGATAAACAACCTTTAAAAGGAATAAATTTCTACAGGCTAAAACTGCTTGATGCTGATGAAAAGTATTCCTACTCGCAGGTGATATCTGTCAATTTCAAACTGAACAGTTTATTTACAATAGCACCAAATCCTGCAAGAAATGAATTACGAATCAAGTTGGAATCAGGGCATGAATTTTCATCTCTTCAATTATTTGATGCGGCTGGCAAACTGGTGATGGAAAAAAATATCACAAGTAATCAATTGAGCGAAAACATATCGCATTTACAGAGGGGCTGGTATGTAATTAAATTGATTGGAAAAGAGACGATACAGGAGCCGCTGTTACTGCAGTAATG
>CAZCKF010000344.1:0-3835 GCA_964499155.1 uncultured Chitinophagaceae bacterium | reverse complement strand
AGGAAATTTCACCTTTCACCTTTCACTTTTCACATTTTCTCCCTCCATCTTTCCAGGTCTTCCCAGGTACAATTCCCCGAATCATCAGCAGTCGGCTTTCCTCCCATGGCCCTGTAAAAATGCCGGGCAGGAATTTCTATTTCTGAAAATACAATCATCGAATTGATACCCATTTCCAAAAAGCGATCAATAACACGTTGAAATAATTTTTTACCGATACCGAGTCGCTGATAATCCCTGAGCAAATAAATTTTGTTCAATTCTCCCTTGATTTCCGGAAGGTTTTTTTTCGTTGCGAAGGCGACCTCCCGCAAAACCAATTAATTCTCCTCTGGCATTCTCCACAACAAATGCAAACCAATTATTTTTTGAATCCTTAAACTGTTCGCGCCACTGCCATTCACGAAGAGCAACTGTCGGAGTTTTTTTTACAAATGGATAAGTATCATTCCATGTTTTTACATGCAGTTCAGCTATGGCAGGAATATCGACTTCACTGATCTCACGAATGGTGAAATCTTCTTTTTGCTCTCCCCGATCTAATAATTTTTTGGCATTTTTTTTAGCAGATGGACTTCTTAACCCAAGTACAACCTGCATACATCTTTGAAAAAATGATACTCCCATAGATAAGAAGTACCGTAAAAATATTAATGATTTATATAATGATGGGTTTAATTTAACTTGATGTCCATATAAATTAACCATGAAAAAAATCGGTTTCTCCCTGTTATTGTTTTTTTTCTGTTCATCTGTTTTTGGCCAGAAAAGCATTGCTGAAAAGATCAAAGAAGTTGAATCTAATATTTTTCCTACTACTCAAATTGATGACAGCGTTTACAATCCTCTTACAATTGAAGAACGTATTAAAGCGAAAGGCATACCAGGTGTAAGTGTGGCTGTAATAAACAATTACAAACTTGAATGGGCAAAAGGATATGGATATGCTGATAAGGAACAAAAAATTCCCGTTACACCCTCAACCTTGTTTCTCGCCGGTTCAATTAGTAAATCGGTAAATGCGATGGGTGTATTAAAACTTGCTGACCAGGGAAAAATTGATCTTGAAAAAAATATCAATGATTATTTACGTTCATGGAAATTTCCTGAAAATGATTTTACAAAGGAAAAGAAGGTGTCCACTGCAAATTTATTAAGTCATACTGCAGGTTTGAGCGTACATGGTTTCCCGGGATATTCTCCAGGTGACAGCATTCCAACCGTCCAGCAAATTCTCGACGGACAGCGTCCAGCGAATACATTGGCAGTTCGTTCCATATTTTCTCCTGGTGAAAAATTTAAATACTCAGGCGGAGGCACTACAATCACTCAACTTATGGTTGAGGATGTAACGGGGATGCAATACCAGAATTACATGGAACAGGAAGTGTTGAAACCATTGGGCATGAATCAAAGTACCTACCAGCAGCCGTATAAAAGTGGCGATTACGCTGGATATGCCACCGCATATTATGTAGATGGAAAACCTGTGAAAGGACGTTTTCACCAATACCCCGAAATGGCAGCCGCCGGGTTGTGGACAAATCCAACTGATCTATCAAAATTCGTTATTGAAGTACAGCAGGCATACAAGGGAAAATCTAAAAAAGTTCTGTCACAAAACATGATCAGAAAAATGGTCACGCACTATATTGATTCAACGGTTGGACTGGGAGTATTCCTGGCAAAAAAGCCAAACGATGTTCACTTCAGTCATGGAGGTGCAGATGAAGGATTTCGAGCGTATTATTTCGGAAGTCTTGAAGAGGGCTATGGCGCCATTGTCATGGTAAATTCTGATAATGGTTCAATCATGAATGAGATCATGAACAGTATAGGAAACGTGTACAACTGGCCGATCAACGTTGTAAATAAACGAAAAACAGTTTCCTTACCAGTTGATTCGATTTCTCGATATACTGGATGGTATCATTTTAATACGGGAGACTCAGCTTATTTTGAAATGAACAACGGGAAACTTTTCCTTCGTATAAATGAGGAACCGATAACCAGAGTGTATTTTTCTGATAATAAAACATTTTTCACCCTGGTGTACCCTCAATCATTCAGCTTTGTCGTGAATGACAAAAAAGAATTTGATCTCCACGTACAAGGTGGACAACAATCATTGATCGCAAGAAGAAAGAATTAGACCGCTTTTTGTTTTTGTTGTCTTCCAACAATAACTGCTGCTAATTGCTGTTCTGCATTATGTATCCACAATGGCAATCGGGGACCGAATGTTCTCCATTCGCCGTTGACATCAGTAAACATGCTGAACGTAAGCGGATTTCCTTTGTAATCGTTCACAACGACGCTATACCGGGGATTGGCTTCGTTGCCTGTAAATGTGAATTCAAAAACGTGTTCAGCGTTGTTAACGTTGACCGTTTCCTTAAAAGAAAGAGACATTATAAAAGATTAAAGAAATGGACCGCGAAAACGCGGTCCACAGAAATTAATATTTCCTGAAACCATCACGTGCAGGATAAGATCCTTTACGCTCGGTCTTTGGTCTTGCTACTTGTACAGAGATCGTGCGATCTCCAAGCTGGGAGTTGTTTAACTGGCCGATTGCTGTTTCACCAGCCGCATCATCAGGCATTTCTACAAATGCGAATCCGCGTGATTTACCAGTAAACTGGTCAAGAATAACCTTAGCAGAACTTACTTCACCATGTGCTGCAAATACTTTCTTCAGGTCTTCGTCTACGACATTAAAACCCAGGTTTGATACATAAATGTTCATTTAAAATAGATTGTTAGTTAACTAAAAGCTGAGGAAAGCAGAGGGTAAAAGAAGAATAATGAAGTCGAACTTCAAATACAGAATGCTAAGAACTCGAACTATTGACCTTGTAAATGTACTCTTTATTGTTTAGAATCCGCTATTAAAGACGTTAAAGCCTAGGCCTCAATATCCTAAGGAATTAATCAGAGGAAATTGGTCATTCAATATTGGACAGTGTTCAATTACGCTCGTTACTGTTTTACAATTTCCGCTTTCGACCCATTGCCAATAACTACTTCATCGCCTTCATTTCCTCCATCCACCCATATCTTAATGCCATTGTTTTTTTCGGATATGTTGAATTTATCCTTTGATCCAAGTCCACTTAAATAAATCACGCTTGTTACTTCTGGGTCGAATATGCGTTCATATATTTTAATGCGACTATTTTCACTATACACTGTAACGATAATTTTTTCTCCAATGGAACTGACTTCAAATTCTTCTGATTCATCTGTTCCTCGCACGTGCACATTTGTAGATACAAAATCGTAATATTTTAGCGCGTCTTCCATCAGACGGTCTCGTTTTTCCATCATTTTAGCTTTCATTCTTGCACCATCCAATGCATAGATCTCAGGAGGTAATTTTTGTACTGCCTGGTCGATTAGATTATCGGTCAATGCATTTTTAAATTCACTGATCGTTGCCTGCCATTCTGCTCGGTCCAGATCATTAAGGAAGGTCTGGTCAAAAACCCAGGCCTTATGGTTTACAAGTCGATAGTTATTTTTCTTTTTATAAAAGCCACGCATATGTGGAACACCCATCATCGTAGCAATTTTTACAAGTATTCCATTTGAATGAAAAAAAGCCTGGTCACGATCGCGAGGAATGGCATAAAACATATTTACATCATTGGTTTTCTTTTTGCCCCAACGCCACTGATCCGAATGCCGGTCCCAGTCTGATACAAGCATGTCAATTAATCGTGCACGCAGCAAAGTTTTCTGATCAATAAGATTTGTGTTTTTTTCCACTATCTCACCCAATACATCTGCAGTATCATCCGTATCTGTATTATCTGGTGTTGGTTCTCTTTCT
>CAZCKF010000343.1:2598-4354 GCA_964499155.1 uncultured Chitinophagaceae bacterium | reverse complement strand
ATTACCAAACCCGGTTTCATTATTACAAATCACTGGGAAACATCACGATCCTGTTGAACTTGCCATTGAATTATGCAAGCAAATCGAAATGCGTTACAGTGATCTCCAGGATGGAAAGTTTTCGGATATACTTGACCGGTACAATGAACTGTTGTACCTGAAAAACACGGTAACAAAATTTAAAACCGATAACCGTGTCTTTGAGGCAACTGTCATTCGGGTACAACGGAATGGTTCACTCGTTGTTCGACATGCTTTTGAAGAAGAGCTGGAATTTGGAACAGTGCAATGGGTATTGTAAAAACGGGGTCCCGCAACAGGACCCCGACAACCAACGCATCAAACTAACTGATTGTAACCTTCATTAATAATTTGATGACTGTTTTTTATCCTTGAAGAGCACGAATCTTCTTGAAACAGTAAATCCCCATCTGAATTCACCATCACCCCAGCCGGCATAGGTTCTTGGTATAAACCTGTTTTCAATTATACTGGTGGCATTGGTAAAATTTAAATGAAACACGTGCCCTTCAGTCAGCATTTCAACACCCACACCAAAAATGTCGCGCGGATTCCTGCCGGTCATGCTGCGGATAACGTTTTTTGATTCGTCATCGCGGAAGGGCTTAAAGTAATCGGCAATGATGAAAAATTTTTCAGTTAATGGAATCCTCGTTGCTGCACCCAATGCAAAAATTCCATTGTTGTCACCATTCACTACATAATTGGTGTGAACATAGGAGGGCGACAGTTGAAAGCTTGCTCCACCAAATCGACGGGCAATCATAAGTTGTACGAGCTGACTCAACCTGTCTGAAAATCCTTCAAAGGTGTTTTCCTGCCCTGGGAAAGATGATGACTTCATCGACGAAATAACATTGTTTACATACAGGGTCATTGAAAATGGATGTTTACTGTCATTATCCATTTGTCGCATAAACTGGTATTTCAATCCCAATTCCCACAATTGCTGAACAATGTCTGCTCCCTTTGCACGGGCGGCAATCAAATTCAATTTATCTGATAAGCCGATGTGAAAAGCAATTTTAATATCTGTCGCATTATCCAGTCCGAAAAATCGCTGTATCCCACCTGCATCACCAGCTATATCTCCAAAATTGTGGATCACTTTAAATTCCATAATACCCTTGCTTAGAACTTCAACGGTATTTGCATTGATCAGTCGTTGTGAATAAAAAACTTTGGTGGGCTGACCGGTCTCCGAATCATCAATAATTGCGACCGCGGTATCTTCCTGTGCGCTTGCGGCAATGCCGGCAAACATGAATAAGATTAGTGTAATGCGTTTCATAACAGTAGTTTGTTGCGTTGTAAATGTATATCGTGTAGAAAAGAAAAGGGGTTGCTTTTATCAGGAGGGTAATTCAGCAGTCTGGAACCAATATTCCAGGAAATTACCAATGGCCAGGCGTGTGCCTTCATTTGTAGCCGGCTTCACAATGAAACTGTTGGCGCCTTCGGTATAGGCAAGATTAATTACTGCCTTGGATGAAACGCCACTGATAATTACGGTTGGGATTTTCCGAAATTCCTGATCAGATTTTATTAGCTGCAGCACTTCAATTGCAATTGCTGGGATACGGCTGTCTATCAGGATGAGATCAGGAGGATTTCCAACAGAAGTGATTTTTTTTAAATGGTCTACAAATTTTAAAGGGCGATCAACGAATTGCACTGCTACATCATTCCTGCCAAGTTCTTCAAAATACGTTTCGGTAATGTATCGGTCATCTGG
>CAZCKF010000343.1:0-2588 GCA_964499155.1 uncultured Chitinophagaceae bacterium | reverse complement strand
ATGTGATATTTTCTTTTGATCATGCAGCCACTTCTTTGTGCTTCCACCTGATAATTTCTTCGGCATGTGCCATGTTTTTCGGGCGAAGAAAAATTTTTCGGATAATTCCGTTCGGATCAATTACAAAAGTTGTTCGATGTACGCCCTTGTATCTATGTCCAAACATGATCTTATCGCCCCACACACCAAATTTCTTCATGATCTTTTTCAATGAGTGAAAAAGGAAGATCAAATTTATTTGAAAAGTCTGCATGTTTTTTTTCATCATCGGGACTTATACCTATTACAGTAAATCCTTCCCTTTGAAGCAAAGAATAATTATCCCGGAGGTTACATGCCTGGATTGTACATGTTGGCGTATCATCTTCCGGATAAAAATAAATGACCAACCATTTTCCCTGTAAATCCTTTATTGAGATCTTGTTGCCCTGCTGATCTATCCCGGTAAATAAAGGAGCTTTGTCTCCTGCCTTAACCATAAATAATAAATACGCAAATGTAAAGCCTCCTGGGATGAAGCTCCGAATTAACGAGGCTGCAAAATGAATTTTGAAAGCAAATGCTTAATCATATGCAAAAAACAAGATGGAAAAAATTCTCGTCAAAAAGAATAATGTTACCGTAATACTCGCCAGCTACGTTCAGCTACATTTCCAGCCACATCTTCCACTCTCACACTTAGATCACTTTCGCCTGATGGGAATTTTTCATCAAATACATAGATAAAACTCTTTCCCTTATCATTTGTAAACCGCAACCATTTTCCATTTACCTGCGCACGAAAACTCTTGATGCCAAAATGATCCTGAGGTTGAAAAACAATTCGGCGCTGTGCTTTTAAATTGACCACTGTTGCTGAACCCAGATTATTTATGGAAGGTGGTGTTTTGTCAACAAACAATTGATAACTGCCGAAATCATCAAACTTAGCAGATACCCAACCTGATTCCCATTTTCCTTTTACATTTTCTCCCCGACCGTCGTTATCGCGTTGTACAATCAGGCAATTTTTTTCTTGTTCAGATAAATCTGTATTTGGTTGAATCCTTACTGTAACATAATTATGAATGGGAAGATCATCACCAATAAATGAATGCACACCTGAAACAGCATTTGCTGCTGGAACATTTTGTTCGCGGTATGTAATGGGGATCTTATCATACACGCCATCTTCATCAATCATGGCTTCAAATCTTTCAGATTCAAATACGCTCACTTCGCCAGGAATCACCGATGGAATTCCAAGTGAACTACCAGATAGTTCTTTCATCGCCCCGCTGCGTTTTAATTTAAAACTTACAACCGACTTATTTCCGTGAGCATCGAGTACTTCAATTCGAACATCGTGCACATTAAAATCCTGCAAAAAAACATCGCCTGTTTTTTCACCACCCGTATATACATCCTCAATATTTCCAGGAAGTCTTGATACATGCTGGAGATACGCTCCACCGCGCATTTTGTACCTGTAATCAATATGCGCATTCATGTACCTGGTTTTGTCGTAATGAATCCTGTCAAGCTCAAAACCACCCAGTTCCTTACCATCAAGAAAAATTTTAGCCGAATAAATTCCACTTGGACTTGCAGAACCTGTGATCTTGTCAATTGCCTGGAGCGAAAAACTTACATGACTTGCACCGGTCTCTATTGCACGGTTATTTGAAATCGTAAAAGCACTTCCCGATCTTTTTAATGAATAAAGTTTGGGTGATTGCTCATACGTTGAAATTTGTCTTTCATACATGCCCAACCTTGTTATTGTAGGTGGAATGTTGTCGTTTTTTAATCCAAACAATAATGGATTTATGCATTCCTCTGTTTTTGTATCACGAATTTCAAAATGTACATGAGGACCTGCACTGCCACCGGTATTCCCGGAATAGGCAATGAATTGTCCCTTGCGAACCGGGAATTGATTTTTATCCGGACGAAGATTTACACGCCATGATTCGAGCCGGTATTGCTCAGATTTGACATAAGATTCAATTGCAGGATCAAAATCATTTAAGTGTGCATATACAGTTGTGTAACCATTGGGATGGTCAATATATAGTACTCTTCCAAAACCAAATGGCTCCACGGCAATACGCGAAATAAAACCTTCTGCGGCCGCATGTACCGGTAGGTTTTCTCGTTGTGCCGTTCTTATGTCCAACCCCATATGCCAATGGTTCGTCCGCAATTCACCAAAATTTGCCGTTAGGTCGATGGGTATATTCAACGGGTTACGGAAATAGTTTTTAGGATACTGTGAAAAGGACGGACTAAACAGTAATGTGACAGTCAGAGTAATCAGCAGACGCTTCATTATGTTGGAATGTTTCCTCAATTATTAAAAATCAATGCCATAAAGACGATCAAAGTTCGGGTGAGGCACATGCTGGCTGAGGAATTTTTTACCATTTAAAACATAAAATCAAATTTTATTTCCGCTTGCAGGCTTCGGTACGATATTTTATCTAAAAAGAGAGGAAACAACAATCCGTATAACTTAAAACATACAACTATGGCAAGAAGAGGAATGGGCCCATTACTGTTAGCTGGTCTGGCAGCATTTGGCTACTACAAATACTCAAAAATGAGTC
>CAZCKF010000342.1:0-4356 GCA_964499155.1 uncultured Chitinophagaceae bacterium | reverse complement strand
AAGTACAGGTAAAAAATATAAAGAAGAATAATGATGTGGAAGTGGAAGTGACAATGGGCGGAACACTTTCTTCAAAAAAAGGTATCAATCTCCCTGACACAAAAATTTCCTTGCCCGCACTGACAGTAAAAGATCTTGAAGACCTTGAATTCATAATTGACCAGGAATGTGATTGGGTGGCACTTTCATTTGTTAGAAGTGTGAAGGACATCATCATCCTGCGAAACAAATTGCAGGAAAGAAAAAGCAAGACCAAGATCATTGCAAAGATTGAAAAGCCTGAGGCGCTGAACAACCTTCGCGATATCATTGTAGAATCTGATGGTGTGATGATCGCTCGTGGAGACCTGGGTGTTGAATTACCTGTTGAACAGGTTCCATTAATTCAAAAACAGATCATACGCAAATGTTTGCATCGCGCGAAACCCGTTATTGTGGCCACACAAATGATGGAAAGCATGATCGATCGCATTAAACCCAACAGAAGCGAGATCACCGATGTGGCGAACGCTGTATTGGAGGGCGCAGATGCTGTTATGCTGAGTGGTGAAACGGCAACCGGAAAACATCCGCGACTTGTTGTTGAAACAATGCGCAAGATCATTATGGAAGTTGAACGCACCGACTACAATTATAATATTGAAGAAGTTCTTACGCCTCAACCGCATTCACCCTCTTTTTTGAGTGATGCGATTTGTTACAATGCCTGCAACCTTGCAAAAGATACACATGCTGATGCATTAATTGGAATGACGCAGAGTGGCTACACTGGTTTTATGCTCAGCAGTTACAGGCCGAAATCTCCACTCTACATTTTTACCAAGGAAAGGTCACTGGTAAACCAGTTGAGTCTTAGCTGGGGAGTACGTGCATTTCATTATTCAGAAGAAGAAAGTCTTGACGATATCATCTTCGACCAGATCAACATCCTGCGAGAAAGAGGATTTTTGAAGACAGGTGATGTGGTAGTGAGTACAGGAAGTACGCCAGTCCACCTTCACCTGCCGACAAATACGGTTAAGATCACTAAGCTTGAATGATCACATCCAGGAACAGAGAATAATTCCGGCAATCACCTGCCCAACCACATGATAAAGTCCGTCGATAAAATGTGCGCTCGTTGGTTTTTGCAGGTACAAATAGGTAATGGAGATTGCGGTGAAAGAGAAACAAACACCTGTCAGTAATCCAAGTTTGGCACCCATTTCCCAACCAGCCATTCCTGTTTTTTCAACAATGATCGCCATTCCAATTACAATAACCAACATCAGTATCAGGGAACCGATCATGATAGCTGCCATATTTTTTTTGCTGTTTGGATCATCAATCCTGATCCCATGACTGGCAATCCATCTGTTGGCAAATAATGCTTTTGAAAACCAGAGTGCGCCGAGCATCCAGTACGCGATACCGGCCACAAGTACAGCAAGCCAATTAATGTCTGTAAAAACGTCCGTGTTCATATAGTTGGTGGTTTGGTTTCGTAAATTTGTGCAAGAAGGTATTAAATGTTTATTGCATGATCAACTTTCACGGGAAAAAATTCAGGCTCGTATCCAACAGTGCTAACGGCGAAGTATCAACGGAAACAACGTTTCTTTATTCACAGGAAGGTGATGTCATCACAGGAACATACACCGGAGGAGATGTCCTCTACGGTCACATCATCGGCAAGATCGACAACCGCAATCATATCGAGACCCGCTATCACCACATCAACAGCAAGGGCGATCTCCTCACCGGCACTTGCCATTCAGTACCTCAAATATTACCCAATGGGAAGGTGATGTTGCATGAGAAGTGGAAGTGGACGTGTCGGGATAATTCGGAGGGGGAGTCAGTATTAGAGGAAATCTGAAATGGTATAAAAAAATTAGTCGATTTCAAGATTTCAAATATTTCAAAATTTCAAAATTGACTTCGTAGCGAAGTCTGAAGGTTCGAGTAAAAGCCAGCTTTTAACGGGATTAGTTCCGAAAAAAACTACCCAATCATCGTAATATCACTTTTATATTTAATCATTATCAAACTAAGTTGCCAGGAAAACATCTATGGCAACTTTTAAAAAATTCCAGGATTTACCAATCTGGATTGATGCGAAGAGATTGTTTAAAAAGGTGATAGCACTTGTAGAAAATGCAGATTCCAGAATCGATTTTAAATTCAAAAATCAAATTATAGCTTCTGCTGGATCAATTCCAGATAATATTGCGGAAGGATATGAACGTGATAGCAGATTAGAGTTTATAAATCATTTAAGCTATTCAAAAGGATCAACTGGAGAAGTTCGCTCTCAACTCTACAGGGGAGCTGATTGTCGATACTGGGCAGAGTCAGATGCAAAAGAGATAATTGATGAATACCAAATACTGGCTTCGCATATAGCTAATTTTATTAAATACTTAAACAATTGTGAAACGAAAGGAGTAAAATTCAAAAATAGAAAAGCGTGATAATAATTATCACGCTCTTCGACTAAGTTCAAACTAAAATTGTAAGAATTGTTCGACCTAAAGAATCTTGAAATCTTGAAATCTTGAAATCTTGAAATTCTAAAGCCATTCTATTATAGTGATTTAATCTTAATATTTCTATACCACACCATATCCCCATGATCCTGCAACGCAATCTTCCCCTTCTTAAAAATCCCAAATCCCGGCTTGTCCTTGAACTTACTGCCGGCGACCATTTTCTTCCAGTTGTCATCCCACATGGTGGTTGAAATGATGTTTTCTCCATTGAGCTGAAAATCAAGCTTGCCGTTGTTGGCAATGATCTCAACGTGATTCCATTCACCTGCGGGTTTTACAGTTTGTTTGGATGATGAGATGAGGTCATAAAGATCACCGGCCTGGTGTTTTTGAATGGTGGCATCATTGTGTCCTGCATTGTCGAGTACCTGCATTTCGGGACCAGTGTGCCAGGTGTGTTCATACTTCGCGCTGTCCTCGTGAATGTAAAAAATTATTCCGCTGTTCCCTTTTGGTGCGAGTTTCCAATCGAGTTTCAAATGAAAATTTTCAAATTCATCATTGGTTACAAGATCACCACCATCGGACACCTGCCAGTCTTTTTTGTTTGTTGTATCAAGAAAAATACTTCCATCCTGTACTTTCCATGCATTACCCGGAGCAGTCCTTCCGTAACTGTGCCATCCGTTGAGAGATTGGCCATCAAATAATAATTTCCAACCGTCTTTGCTTTCTGAATCAGACAAAGCATTGTGTTGTGAAGTGGTACTCATGGAATCTCCATTATTAGTTGAATCATTATTGGATGCAGTGGTATCTGCTGCATCATTGCATGAAATAAGTGCAGTCATGGCTGCAACAAACAGTAGTTTATTCATATTTATTTTTTGTGGAGTAAAACGTAACGTACAAGTGTTTCCAGCTCAGCATCTGTCAGCATTGGGTGAGGTGTCATCATAACTTCGCCCCACACACCACTGCCACCATTTTTAATTTTGCCTGCAAGCATCTTAATAGTTGTGTCGGCAGCGGGTGCATATTTGTTTGCAATCTCCCTGTAGCCGGGTCCCTGCAACCTGTCTTCTACACGATGGCATGTTGCACAATCAGAACGACTTTCAATTTCAAGCCCTTTCTGGTAATCAGGGTTGCTGCTCAAATCATTTGCAGCGGCGGTTGTGTTATTCGCGGTTGAGTCTTCCTTTGTTTTTCCTGCAGTCGAATCATTGCTGTTGCATGCAACAAGAAATGCAAATGCAACAGACATAAATAAAAATTTCCTCATGTTGGTTTCGAATTTCAGTAGTTGATAAATTAAAATTAATGTAACCCGAGAATCTTGCGGTTGAATTCTTCATTGCTACCTGTTCCCGCAAAATCATCAAAGGCTTTTTCGGTAACTCGAATTATATGATCTCTGATAAAAACTGCGCCCTCAATTGCTCCCTGTTCCGGATGTTTGATCGCGCACTCCCACTCAAGCACTGCCCAACCCTTGTAATCATAACCAGCCAGCTTGCTGAAAATGGATGCAAAATCAACCTGCCCGTCTCCCAATGAGCGGAATCTGCCTGCTCTTTGCAGCCACCCCTGGTAACCACCATATACACCCTGTTTACCTGTGGGATTGAACTCAGCATCCTTTACATGAAACATCCTGATCCTTTCGTGGTAGTGATCGATATATGCGAGATAGTCCATTGCCTGCAAAACAAAATGTGAAGGATCATAAAGCAAACATGCACGTGGGTGGTTGTTTACTTTTTCAAGAAACATTTCATACGTAACGCCGTCATGCAGGTCTTCACCAGGATGAATTTCATAACATACATCAACTCCGCTTTTATCAAATGCGTCAAGGATCGGTTTCCATCTTTTTGCCAGT
>CAZCKF010000341.1:0-4357 GCA_964499155.1 uncultured Chitinophagaceae bacterium | reverse complement strand
ACGAATGTCGCACGCTTTACCAGGTCAACGTCCACATTTGCAGGAATAAGTCCGGGCACGGCAAATGATCGGTCGTTTTATCCAAACGTGATTTCACATCCCACAAACGGCAATATTGTTTACGTTGGTTATGATTCCACGATGTGGAGATCAAACAATCAAGGAGGAGCCTGGACCAATATCAGCAACAACAATTCCGGACCTTCCAATGGTGGTGCTGGTCATACCGGGGGTTTCGCAGTAAGCGCAAACATTCCTGATCGGATTTATGCTGCGAATGCAACAACGGTTCGGCGCTCTGATAATCAGGGAACGAATTGGACCACCATTTCCGGAAATCCAGGATGGCCAACAAATTTTGGCGTTATAACGGATATCGCTACCCGAAATAACAATGCAAATGAAGTTTGGGTGACCATAGCCGGAAATGACGGGGCCAACAAAGTATTTTACAGCAGTAACGCAGGTGCATCCTGGGACAATTTTACCGGTTCCCTTCCAAATATTCCGATATATTGCATCGCATATTCAGAAGCCGGCGATGCATATATTGGAACTGAGATCGGTGTTTTCTTTATGGATTTCGAAATGAATGACTGGGTGCCATTTTATAACGGATTACCTCGCGTGCCTGTTAGTGATCTTTTTATCAATGAAGCACTTTCAGTAATCAATGCATCCACTTTTGGCCGCGGTATTTGGCAAAGCGATTTATATACAGGTTGTTTTCAAAATATTGTTCTGACTGGAAATGTAACAGGATACATGACCTACCAATCAAGTACATACATCGAAACCAGTCAACAAATCCCTGGATCCATGGCCAACGACGTCAGGTACCGAGCTCCCAAAGTGACGTTGAAACCTGGCTTCCGCGCTTCGTTTAATTCATTTATGAGGGCAATTCCACTTCCCTGTGGTCAGGGTATTTTCAGGAATGCTGATTCGAGTGTACAAACAAAGAAAGAGTATAAGGCACTGAAGAACTAAAAAAATTGTTATAGTAAAATTTATTTTACCGGAGAAAAATCCTCCGGTTTTTTTTATTATTTCTGCAAGGTGAAAATAAAGCTGCCGCAAATATTTCTCCTTGTTGCCGCCAGCATATTCTTATTACTGCTATTTTTTGTCAGGGATCGTACTATTGACCTTCACATTCACGATACCGTTTATGTTATCGGGTATGATCTGCCTCTCATCTTCCTTAGTTTATTTTTTGTAATTCTTTTCCTTATTTACAATTCATCCCAGCTTTTTTATTCCAGAATATTAAGTTGGATACATGTGGCAGGTACTATATTAAGTGTATTGACGATCGTGTCTATTGTATTTTTTACTCCCATAATTTCTTCAGAAAACCCGGAACGGTATCTTGAAACAAAAGCAAAGGCTGATATTAAAATGAATTTGGTCATTTATAGCCTGATTGCATTTCTAATTTGCACATTTCTTTTCCTGGTTAATTTGGCTGCAGGGCTTATTAATCGCATGTACAGAAAAAAATAATCATTCATTCAAACTAATTCCAAATACAACACCAATCCACGGTTTGTACTCGTAGATCCAGAAATTTTTATTCATGTCAGTCAAAAAATCAAATCCCAATGCAATACCTGAATTTAATCTGCCATAACCACCAGTCACAGCAAATCCATAGGATAATGCAAAAGCGTCATATTCAAAATTGATGTTGTTCTGTACGAATGTTGGGTTGATAAATACAGAACCGAGTCCAAAAAAACCGCCTGCACCATACCCGAATTTCCTGTTTGCGTTGTTGGATCTGGTATGAAAAATATAATGATCCCGACGGTAACCAAAATAAAATCCGCCGTTAAAAGTTGTATTCAGTTGTGCAGGCACTTCGCCACGAGCTGCACGATATTTAAACGGAGTTGTAAATACATCCACATCAAGACTGCCTCTTCGAAAAATAGTTCGTGCCCGATGCTGATTCAAAAAAGAATTTAACGAAACCAGTACCTGCTTTTGTGATTGAACAAAACTGCTGTCCCCTTCATTTACCACCGTTACTTTAAACAATGAATCATTTTTCACCGTGTAAGTACCGTGATCTAGATATTCGAAATGTTTTCGTGGAGTGACACAAGACGAGTACAAAAAAAGAATGACAACAAGACGTGAAAACATTTACTCAATATAAAGAAAAGCTGTTGGCTGTTGGCCTTTGGCTGTTGGAGGATGAAAGGAAGTTGATAGATACTGGAAGATTTATAAAAAAGAAAAGCCGGTGATCAACCGGCTTTCATTTCTTCTACAAACTTAATCCTCGTTCTTACCACTTCTTCCACCTCGTCCGCTGCGGCCACTTTGTCCACCAACACTGCCCGAATTACCACCACGACTTCCACCTGTGTTGCTTCCACCAGTGCGATTGTTTTGTGCTTTCTGTGCACCCTCGCCTTTACCATTCCTGTTTCCGCCGCGTTCGCCACTTTGATTTCCGCGGCCACCATTTTTGTGTGCCATCGTTTCTCGGTTTTTATGTTTGAAAAACATAATCAGCAAAACTTTTATGCCACTTCATTACTCGAAAGCTTTTAATGGTTGAGAAAGCTATTGGCTTTTGGCTATTAGCTGTTGGAGCATATAAAAGAGAAAGTAAAAAAATTTAAAATTCCAAAATGAACTTGCTAATAGCATCTAAGAATTATAACAAAGATTAACCATAGCAAACTTTTTTTCTACTTACGAAATTAAAGAGTAAATCAACCTCGTACGAGAATTTCACTTACGGATCCTCCAAAAGCCAACAGCCAATAGCCAACAGCCTTCCTAGGCGATACATTTCTCGCAGAAATATCTCTCCAACGCATTGTCAAGAGAAGGCAGATGAATTCCTTTTTCTGAATGGAGTACACTGTAGTTTGGACGGGGTGCAACCAATTCCATTTCATCAAGATTGCGTGAATGAACGAGCCGGCTGCTGCAACCACCGCGCCTGGCAATTTCTTTTGCAAAATCAGCCCATGTGGTACTTCCCGAATTGGATATGTGCCAGATCGCTTTTTCATCATCAATCAGCAGATCGAGTGTTGCATTAACAAGATCAGGAACATAGGTTGGAGAAATTTGCACATCGCGAATTGCAACAAATCGTTGGTTGGATTGCAATGATTGCAAAGCGTGATAAACAAAATTGTATTTATCCCATGGTCCGAAGAAGGCACTTGTCCGAATGATCAATGCATCTTCATACTCTTTTAAAACTGCTTTTTCACCTTCAGCCTTACTTCGGCCATACACATTTAAAGGAAAAACAGAATCACTTTCGAGATAGGGATCTTTTTTTTCACCATTGAATACAAGATCAGAAGAAAACGTTGCCAGCCGAATTCCTTTTTCACGGCAAATCGCTGCGATATGTTTTGGCCCCACCACATTTTCACGGAAACATCTGTCTGCATCGTTCTCAGCTTCATCCACGCGTACATAACCTGCAGCATTTACGATCGCCCACGGTTGATATTTATCAATCGCTTTCCTGATCAATTCAGGATTTGCAATGTCGCATTCATCCCGGGATGTGATTCGATAACTGAGTCCCCGTTCTTCACATAATCTTGAAAAAGCATTCCCAAGCGTTCCTGTTTTACCAAGAATTAAAATGGGCGGTTTTCCACTGTTTGAAAATGACACGGGTTGTATAATTTTCTTTGGTTTAAGGAAGCGCGAATCCATTTCCCACCAGCCCGGACCTTCAGTAACTACGATCGATGTTTCTTTCTTTTTTGTAATGGATTGAATCAGCTTGAACAATGCAGTTTGTCTTGGGGTGCCGGTACGCATATCAAAAACACCTGATTCATAATCACCATTTGGTACCGTTACCAATTTATTCCATCCATACGCACCGAGCATGGACCATGCTGTGATCGCACGTATGTCAACGCCCTTTTGCTGCATATCGATGCATTTATTGTAAACATGCTGAAACCATCTCAACTGGTGTTCACGGTAGCAATTCAATTGTACTTCGGTGATAGCTATGGGTATTTTGTATCGATCCCATGCTTCCTGGAGTAGAATTTCAATGCCGCATTTATTTTCATGTTCAACACGAATCGCATCAACGTCAACGTATTTATGTTTACCATTACCACCTACTTTCCAATTTGGATAATCTGCAAGCCGGTGATCCAAAAATCTTTCTGAGGTCACATAATAATTTACTCCGAGAATATCAGGAGGGCATGTATTGTCAAGGAAGAATTGCAATTCCTTTTCATGAATACCTAATCGTTTCGTGAAGTACTTCCACATCAGGTGTTTCTTGTCAACACGTCCGCATAGCAGATCAAACGTGAGCCAACGCCTTACATTTTCAAAATTCGCC
>CAZCKF010000340.1:0-4357 GCA_964499155.1 uncultured Chitinophagaceae bacterium | reverse complement strand
GAGATGATATAGAAATTTATGGTTTATTTCTATTTAACTCAGTTTATACTGTATTTGGAAATGGAGATCCTGTTTATGGTCTAACATACAGAGGAACCACAAACCTTACTGTTGGGAGTCCTGGCAAAGGCAATTATTTCAGGGGATTGTATTATGGTATTTATGGCCGACCATCTGGTCAAGACACTTCCCGTAATCTGAAAATTCAGAGTAATGTCTTTAATAATGATGAAAATGGACAACCAACAATAATGTATCTCCCTTTCATATCCATTAACCCCATGGAATTCGCAATTGCAATCGAAAATACTTGCAATGTAACTTTTGGTGGTGACCTGAAAGAAGAGGGAAATACAACAAGTTCACGAATTATTCATATTGAAACCATTTTTCGGACTGGCAATGGCAAAATAATAGTTAAGAACAACAACATCAGTATTGCGACAACCGGCGTAATCAATTATGACACTACAGGCCCAAAAATGGCATTATCTATTGGAGGGGATGTTGCTTATGATACTCCAGTAGATATGGAAGTTGAAATCAGGGAAAATATTATTCATGGCAAAATTCATCTCTATACCCTATCCAAACCGTTTCTCATTCAGGATAATATAATTTATGATAACACAACGAGTATGCCGCAGGGCGATTATCGCATTGAAATCTTTAATTGTGCATCGGGCGGAAAAATAGGAGGTGAATCGCCGACAGAAAAAAATAAAATATATTCCACAAGAGAAAATTACGGTAACTATTCGTGGCAACTGGAGCAGGGAAGCATCCTGGTTATTAACTCTGCAAAGGTCAGCATTCTAAAAAATGAAATGAATTGTAATGGAGATTATCTGTCCACAATCGATATTCCTTTTGCTGCTGCGAATCAGTTGATTCCTTATATCAGGCTGGAATCCAATACAACCAACTTCGCGAATGGTAAAGCAACACCAAATACTCGTGTAGATATTTACCAGGATGATCCTTGTTCCGGATGTGAGGGCATTTTATATCTGGGACAAACACAGGCAGCAAACGACAGTAACTGGTCCTTTAGTGGAAATTTCACAGGAACTGTTGTTGCAACAGCTACAACACAAGATGGATTTACAGGAGAATACTCACAACCAGTAGTTGATATTTCCAATATTTCAGTAAAGGATCCGGTTTGTGGTCAAAACAATGGTTCCATTACTGGTATTCGGTTATCTGGTTCATGGAACAACGTTGAGTGGCACATGATTATCCCGAGAAATGGTCACTATATTGATTCTCTGATCAGTACAAACCTTAATATTTATAATCTTCCACCAGGGAAATTTTATTTCGTTTCAAAATGGGATGAGACGTGTAAAAGCAGGGCTATATATTTTGACTTAACTGATTATTCTCCTGAGATTGATACGAATATTTTAAACCTTTCTCATCCCACATGTGGTCAATCAACTGGTTCTATTACCGGATTATTTATTCACGATATAAAATATTCAAAACATTATTGGAAAGATCAGTCGGGTAATACGTATCCGGGAATGACCAGCGGAGAATTTGTTTCGTTACATAATGTACCTCCTGGGAATTATAAACTCACTGTTGAGGATACAACATTCGGTTGCGCAGATTCATCTGACTGGCATACGTTGATCAACCAGGATGGCCCTTTACTGGATTATTCAGGACTGACTATTTCAAATGCAACGTGCAACAAATCAAATGGTGGAATTTCTGGAATAATTCCAATGAATACAACCGGTAATATTACAGTAGTATGGATAGATTCATTAAACATCATTGTAGGAAATAATTTACCACTTAGCGGAGTTGGACCTGGTAAATACAGGATGAAATTCAAAGATCAAAGTGGATGTGACACGATTTATACGCCGTTTTATACAATTGTTGCTGTTGGCGCAATAGCTATCGATACCACATTAATTGAGATTACCCCATCAAGCTGTATAAATGGTACTGGAACGATTAATAATATTCAGGTAACGGGAGGAAATAATTTTTTGTGGCTTAATTCTGCTTCTGGAAATATTGTTTCTTTAAATGTAAATGCTTCTTCTCTTGGTGCAGCAACTTACCAATTTATTGTTTCAAATTCACATGGCTGTTCAGATTCCACGCTATTTGTAACTGTTCCTTCAAACCAATTCACAGTATTACCAATTCAAACAGTAGTATACAACGATGGTTCTTGTGCTGAATCAAACGGATCGGTAGTTATTTCTTTTTCTGGAGACTCCAATCTATACACTTTCGAATGGGTTGACAGCACTACAAACCAGGTGATTTCAACTTTTGCAAGTTTCAGGCAGTTTAGTGCAGGTGTATTTCATTTGCATGCAACAGATATGAATGGTTGTGAAAGTTTGATTTACCGACAGAATGTACAAATTCGACCTAAACCAGTTTTTAATTATACTACCATAAAAATTTCAGATGATGAATGTTCAATGGAAATTGGACAAATCGAAAACCTGTCTATAACAGGTCTATATGGCCCAACAACATACACCTGGAGAAATCAATCCAACCAACACACTGGAAATTCCAGAGATATTTACAACTTACCTGCTGATCAATACAGGATTACAGTTACAGATGGCGGTTGTTCGATACTTTCAGAATGGATTACAGTCAATAATCTCGATGATATACTTGATAAACCTTTTTATAAGGATGTCATAATCTCAATATCTGCTTTTGCAGTTTTTTTCCCGGAACCTCAACTTCCTGGAACTTTCAGTCTGTTCTCAGATGTAAACGCATCTAATCTTTTGGATCAAAATACTGATGGAAATTTTTCGGCCGGTCCTTTTGAAAGAGACACACAACTATATGTGCAAAGAGTCCTGGGTAGCTGTGTTAGTGAAATTGCCCATGTAAAAATAATTGTTGTTAAAAAGAATTCGTTTGCAATCGCAACGGGATTCACGCCCAATGGAGACGGTAAAAACGACAAACTAACATTCAATGTCATTGGACAAATTGAGTCAGGATATTTTAAAATATATAATAGGGATGGACAACTTGTTTTCACGACAAATAAAATTAAAGATGGTTGGGACGGAAAAATAAAAGGAGTTCTTCAGCCTGCTGGAGTTTATGTTTGGGTCGCAACAGGAAAAGAGGTTGTAACTGGAAAAATCATTTCAGATAAAGGAACATTTGTTTTGATCAGATAAAAAAATGAGCCATTTTATTGGCTCATTATTCGATTAGAATTTATTCGTTCCATCCGATTGGTACACATACCTGAAAGAATAGAATCGCTGTTTGGAAAGTTTATCCTGATCACTTGCATTCGCTGCAGGCGTTACTCCACCTTTATAATAATTTAAAATTTCAACCTTTGCATATTTGCCTGTTGCCGTCCTTATCACCATTACGCGACCCGGGATTGGTGTTACAAGTTGTGTTGCTCCATTATAATTATACCAACCTTTTCCACTTCCTGTTGTAATGGCATAGCCAGAGGGAGCATTATCGATTCTGAATGTAGAATCAGCTGGAATCCGTCTCAAATCCGCAAGCGTTCCAACATATACGAATGCACCGCCTGCACCGGGTCCGCTGTTGCCACTGTTTGTGATGATCGTTGTTCCGCGAAACCCGATATCCCATTTATTCGTTGCTGAATCTGAATTTGGAATGATTTGATTTTTTTCCAAAGAAAATAATGTGTACTTGCCCGAGCCAAAAGGTTGCCCCTGTGCTGACAATCCAATAATTGTATCACCGGGTAAATCATTCACTGTCGTTGTTTGAAGGGTAACTGGAGTTACATCATCTTTTTCGCATGAGGTTAGCAACATTACACCTGCCAATGCGCTCATTGAAATCGTCAATAGTCTACTTTTCATTGCTTACTTTTTATTGATTGTATAGTTAAAAGCTATATAGGGTTGTATCCCAGGCTGACCAGGTAAATTTTCAGTATCACGATAGTGCAAGAAATTGTCAACTCCTGCCTGCACTCTACATGTTTTCCATTGCCTCGCAGCAGCAACATTTACAAGTACAAAACCTGGAGCAAATTCATCACTGCGATTAATTATGTTATTCCCATCACGGTCATAGGTGCCCCAGCGATTTCGCCAGTTTGCACGAATGTTGCCACTCCATCCTTCATGTTCGTAACTGATCTTTAAATTTCCCATGTGTCTTGAACGATTGGCAAGTCCTGTATAATTCCGCGGAGTTACAACCACAGATTCATTTGTATTCAGATCGCGTGTGTACACAGTCCCGGATTTTATCAACCGCAGGTCATCTTTGTCACCGGTCATGAGAAATTGGTAACCACCCCCGATAGTAAATGATTTAGAAAGTTTGTATTCGCCCTGCCACTCCA